>JBMOJG010000768.1:0-2157 GCA_049316925.1 Alsobacter sp.
TCGGTCTGAAGCTCGTCGTCGACGAGACCTTCACGCCGCCGCTGAGCGACGCCGGCCCGATCATGCAGCGCGTGCGCGCGGCCCGGCCCGACTTCGTCTTCCTGCTGCCGACCGTCGTCTCCGACATCAAGCTGACCCTGGAGAAGGCCAGCGAGATCGGCCTGGGCCGCGGCAAGCTGCAGATGATCGAGAGCGGTGGCCCTCCCGGCTCGCCGGACCTGCTCAAGATCGCCGGCAAGGAACAGCTTGAAGGTCTGATGTTCGTCACCGCCAACTGGCCGAGCAAGTCGAGCCTGGAACTCGCCGACCGCTTCAAGAAGGTCACCGGCGAGCCTTGGATGCCGCAGGACAGCATCTCCAACTACGGCCATGTCTGGATCCTCAAGGAGGCCATGGAGGCCGCCGGCTCGTGTGACAAGGCCAAGGTCAGCGAGGCGCTGCACAAGATCGACATGAAGACCGGCCCTGCCACCCTGTTCCCGGGCGGCCGGATCAAGTTCGACGAGAAGGGCCGTCGGGTCGATTCCGACATCGTGGTGGTGCAGTGGCAGGACGGGGAGCCCCGGCTCATCTATCCCGCCGACGTCGCCGCCGCGCCGGTGAAGTGGGCGAAGCCCTGACGGATCGGCGCACCTTCATGTCGAAACTCGGAACATTCCTGGACGGCGTGAAGGTGCTCGACCTCTCGCAATACATCCCCGGCCCCATGGCGAGCCTCTTCCTGGCCGACATGGGGGCGGAGGTGATCAAGATCGAACCGCCCGACGGCGACCAGATGCGCCACCTCGGCCCGCGCGACGCACGGGGCGAGCCGGTGTTCTACCGGGCGCTGAACGCCGGCAAGGCGGTGCGGCGGATGAACCTGAAGGACGAGGTCGCGCGCCGCGACCTCCTCCGCATGGTCAAGGACGCAGACGTGCTGATCGAGGGCTTCCGCCCCGGCGTCATGGCGCGTCTCGGCCTCGACCATGCGACGCTGCGCGCGCTCAATCCGCGCCTCGTCTACTGCTCGATCAGCGGCTACGGCGCCAGCGGCAGCCTGGCCCAGAAGGCGGCGCACGACGCCAATTACCTTGCGACGAGCGGCATGCTCGACCGCAACGGCATCGACGCCCCGCACTTCTTCGACCCGCCGGTCTCCGACACGTCCGGCGCCCTCTTCGCCGCGCTGGCCATCGTCGGCGCCCTGCACGGCCGCGAACGGGACGGCGCGGGATGTCATATCGACCTTGGCCTCGCCGATGTCACCCACCCGCTTCAGCTGATGCAGGTTGCCGGCTGGGGCGCCACCGGCCAGACGCCCGGGCGCGGCTCGTATTATCTCAATGGCGGTGCCGCCTATTACAGGACCTACGCCACGTCGGACGGCCGGCATGTCGTGCTGGGTGCCATCGAGTCGAAGTTCTGGCGCAACTTCTGCGAGGCTGCCGGCCGACCGGACTGGATCGCCCGCCAGCCCGAACCGATGCCGCAGGCCGCGCTCGGGGCTGACATCGCCACCTATTTTGCCAGCCTGACCCTGGCCGACGCTACGGCGCGATTCGAGGCCGTCGACTGCTGCTTTTCGCCGGTACTCGGCATGGGCGAGGCGCTTGCGCAGCCACAGATCGGCGAGCGCGATCTGGTCCGTCCCGGCACGAGCGCGGGCGACCTGCAGGCCCTGTTTCCGGTGCTGATCGACGGCGTCGCGCCGGACAGCCGCCCTGCGATGCAAACAGCCGGCGCCACCACGGCGCCCGGATCCGCAATCCCCAAACAGTCGGTGAACTCATGAGGGTACGATGGCTCTGAACAGAAGGACCGCCGTCATCGGCAGCGCCATCCGCGCGCCCGTCGACGGCAGCCGGCAGGCGCTCGAGGAGCTGCTGTACGACGTGGTGCAGGAGGCCCTCGGCGACGCCGGGTTGGAGATCGACGACATCGACGGCATCGTCGTGGCCTCCAACGACCAGTTCGACGGCCGCGCCATCTCGGTGATGATGGCGTCGGGCTCGGTCGGCGGGGTCGATCGCGACATCCTTTCGACCCCGTCGGCGGGCGAGCACGCCTTCGTGATGGGCGTCCTGCGCTTGGCCTCCGGGCAATACCGGACCCAGCTCATCGTGTCCTGGAGCCCGACCGAGGCCCATTCGCTCGCCGAGGCCCAGCGTCTCGCGG
>JBMOJG010000769.1:0-2156 GCA_049316925.1 Alsobacter sp.
GCCAGCTCGGAAAGGCGCTCCTCGTCCAGCGTTTCGCCCTTTTGCGTGACCTTGAAGGTCGGCTTGCTCGGGCTCAGCACCGTGCCGACGATCGCCCGCACCAGGAACACCGACTGCACGTACTCGTAGAGCTCCGACACCCAGGGCCAGCGCACCTTGCCGTACAGATAGTTCTGCATCAGCAAATTGGCGCCAAGGTAGGGCAGCGTGTAGGCGGCGAAATCCTGCAGGCTGGCCTTGTAGATCTCGACCGAGAAGAAGACGTAGAGCAGCGGCGCGATGAGAAAGACAAGCCGGCTCAGCGGAAACAGCCAGAACATGGCGCTGGACAGGTAGCAGAGCTTCTGCGGTACGCTGAGGCCGCGATGCGACAGCGGGTTTGACAGGATCAGGATCTGCAGCATGCCGGTGCACCAGCGCGAGCGCTGGCCGATGAACGACGCGAAGGTCTCGGGCTGCAGGCCGGCGATCATCGGCGTGTCGACATAGCGGCTGTTCCAGCCGCGGGCGTGCAGCGACAGCGCCGTCTCGGCGTCCTCGGTGACGGACTTGCCGGAGAAGCCGCTGGTCTCCTCCAGCGCCGTGCGGCGCAGCACGGCGGCCGAGCCGCAGAAGAACGCCGCGTTCCAGCGGTCGAGGCCGCGCTGGATCAGGCCATAGAACATGTCGTTCTCCGACGGCATGCGGCGGAACAGCGACAGGTTCTTCTCGATCGGGTCCGGGTTGAGGAAGAAGTGCGGCGTCTGCACCAGGAACAGCCGCGGATCCTCGCGGAAATGGCCGACTGTGGCGCGCAGGAAGTTGCGGGTCGGCGCATGGTCGGCGTCGAACACGGCAATGAGCTCGCCCGTCGATACGTCGAGGCCGGCATTGAGGTTGCCGGCCTTGGCAGACTTGTTGAAGGCGCGGGCGTGGTAGCGCACGCCGAGATCGGCGCACAGTGCCTGCAGCTCGGCCCGCCGGGCCTGCGCGGCAGCGGCGGCGATCGGATCGGCGGCGTTGCACTTCTGGTCGGTGCCGCCGTCGTCCAGCAGGTAGACGGTGAGCTTGTCGGCCGGATAGTCGAGCTGCCGGCAGGCCGCCAGCGTCGCCGCCAGCAGGTCTGTGCTCTCGTTGTAGGACGGCACCAGCACGTCGACGCTGGGCAGGTCCTCGTCCGCCAGCGGCGCCGGCGCGGCACGGTCGATCGGGTCGGAGACGACGAAGAGGCTGAGCGCGAGCATCAGCACCGAGAACATCTCGGCGGAAAACAGGATGATGCCGGGGATGAAATCGACCGGGTCGCCCGGCGACGGCAGCGTCTGGGTGGCGCGCCAGAACACATAGCGGCCGACCAGCACGATGCCGAGCGCCACGAAGACATGCCGGGCCTGCGGGCTCTGCCGCAGCCGCAGCAGAAGCATCATGGCGCCAAGGACGGCGATGCTCGTCGTGGTCTGGGCCGACGCGCCGACGGGTTGCGCCAGCAGCAGCGCAAACAGTCCAAGCGAGCACCAGAAGATCAGTCGCTTCATCAACGGGGCGGCTCCGGTTGGCGTGTGATCGCCGATCAGGACCCGTCCGTTAAACCATCAAGCGATTAATGCGATCGCTACAATTGATGTTTGCGCTATCAGGTTTGATTCACGGTTATCCAATCGTAACCTGCCGAAAACACTGGATAATGGATCCTTTCCGACCGCCCGCGGTGGCTTGACAGCGCCGCCTGCCGGTCCCAACCCTGCCGCCGGGCTTAACCGGACGGAGTGGTTGCATGACGGGGCGGGGGATGCGGCGGATCATGGCGGGAGCGGCGCTGCTCGCCGCCGGGCTGGGCAGTGCCGGGACAGCGCAGGCGGCGACGGACCTCACCGTCTGCAACGACACCGGCAGCAAGGTGTTCGTTGCCATCGTGCATTTCCGGGAGGACACGAAGGTGTGGATCCTCTCCGCCTGGCACACGGCCGATCCGGGCCAGTGCCGCTCCGTCGGCCGCTATCGGACGGGCCTGACCTACTACTTTGCCGAGAAGGAAGGCCGGGCCCTTCACTGGCCCGCCAAGCCGCAGGTCGACCGCACCTATTGCGTGCCCAACGCCAAGGTCGAGCGCACCCTGGTGAGCGGCGCCACCTGCGCCACCGGCGAGCGCGCCGTCGGCTTCCAGGGCTTCACGCCCA
>JBMOJG010000770.1:0-2156 GCA_049316925.1 Alsobacter sp.
CGGGGCGCCGGCCGGCCAGCACCACCGCAAAGCCGTCCCGCGCCAGCGCCAGCGCCGCGGCGCGCCCGACGCCGCTGCCCGATCCGGTGACGATGGCGACCTTGTTGTGCACGGCCATGGGAACGCTCCTGCCCTGATTGTCCGGGGCGGCTTGATCCGCCCGCGCGCCGCACTCTGCGGCGGCGGAAACGCTTCGGCAACCCGTCGCCCGGGAACAACGGCCCGCATCGGCTGTTGTTAGGTCCCATCAAGGACGGAGACCGCACCATGACTGTCACCGCGTACAACACCGGCGAAGCCAACGCGCGCGGCCTGCCGATCGACGAGACCCGCCGCCTGATCGCCTCCGACTGGGTCGAGGGCACCAGCGTCTATGCCCCCGACGGCGCCAGCCTCGGTACCGTGCACAATTTCATGGTCGACAAGACCACCGGCATGGTCGCCTGCGCGGTCTTGTCCTTCGGCGGCTTCCTCGGCCTGGGCGAGCGTGACCACCCGCTGCCCCGGAAGAAGCAGACCTACGACACGACTCGCGGTGGTTATGTCGTCGAGATGACGAAGGAGGAACGCGAGCGCGCGCCGAGTTTCACCGCCGCCGAAACGCCCTGGAGCAATCCAAACTACGGACGCGTCGTGTATGACTTCTATCGCGTCCCGTTCTACATGTGACCCGGGCGCAACATCGTTGGGATTCACTTAACCGTGGGGAGAGGATCGACTCGCATGCGCAGGCAGGTCCGTTATGATTACCGTCGAGATCCGAGAGCACGGATCACGTCACTCCAGAACGGTGTCGCGTATGGTTTCGTCCCGTCTCTCCCGGCTTGCCGGGATGGCGCTCGCTGCGGTGTGCGCCATCCTCCCCGCCACGGTCCATGCGGCTACCCAGCGCGTCGCGTTTCCCGGTTATTCGAGCGGCACGATCATCGTCAAGACCAGCGAGCGGCGCCTTTATCTGACGCTCGGTGACGGCACTGCCCTGCGCTATCCGGTTGCGGTTGGCATGCGCGGCAAGCAGTGGAGTGGCGAGGCCCGCGTCGACGGCAAATATGTCGAGCCGGCCTGGTCACCGCCGGCCGAGGTCAAGCGCGCCAAGCCGTCGATCCCCAACGTCATTCCGCCGGGCCCCAACAATCCGATGGGCGCTCGGGCAATCACGCTGAACCGCGGTGAATATGCGATCCACGGCACGACCAACGGCATGCGCGCCTCGATCGGCTCGGCCGCGTCCTTCGGCTGCATCCGCATGTACAACGAGGACGTGATCGACCTCTACGAGCGCGTCTCGGTCGGCACGCCCGTCTACGTCGTTCCCTGATCGACGCCTCTTTGCGCCGCATAGAGGTCCTGCCGGGTCGACGGGAGACCCGACGCGCCTCGCGTGCGTTTTGACGCCAGCGTCTGGTAGATCCCGACGGCACCGCGCTCGAAAGCCAGCGAGCAGCCGGCCAGATACAACAGCCAGAGCCGGGTCTTGTCTTCGCCGACCTCGGCGATTGCCTCGGCGCGCCGGGCCGACAGGCGCTCGAACCACAGCCGCGTCGTGCGGGCATAGTGCTCGCGCCAGCCCTCGACGTCGTGCACCTCCAGCCGGGCCCGCTCCAGATTGGCCACCGACATGCCGATATGGTCGAGTTCGCCACCGGGGAAGATGTAGCGCGTCAGCGCCCGGTATTCCGGCCGCATCTTGCGGAACTTGCGGTCATCGCCCTTCGCCGGCCGCGCGATCGCATGGTGCAGATACAGCCCGCGCGGTCGCAGCAGCCGCGACACCGTGGCGAAATAGGCGGGATGATTGTCGATCCCCACATGCTCGAACATGCCGATGGACGCGATCTTGTCGAACTGGCCCTCGACCGAGCGATAGTCCTGCAGGGCGATGGTGACCCGGTCGGACAGGCCGCGCGCGGCCGCCCGCTCCCGCGCCAGCCCGGCCTGCTCCTCCGAGAGCGTCACGCCCAGCGCGGTGACGCCATAATGCTGGGCCGCATGGCAGACCAGCGCGCCCCAGCCGCAGCCGATGTCGAGCAGCCGGTCACCCGGGGCCAGCCGCAGCTTGCGGCAGATCATGTCGAGCTTGTCGCGCTGCGCCCGGTCGAGGTCGTCATGCCAGGCGGGCGCGAAATACCCGCAGGTGTAGACCATCTCGTCGTCGA
>JBMOJG010000771.1:0-2154 GCA_049316925.1 Alsobacter sp.
CCCGACTTGGATTTGTCCTTTACAACGGGCTGCTCGACATCCCAACCCCCTGCCGGGCCCGCAACGTCGTTGGCGGCCGGGTCCTGCGGCCGCGGCCGGAAGCTCTCGAAGCTGCGCCGCGCTGTCGCGAGTGCATCTGTCCCGAGCCGGGCGCCGACCTCGTCGCGCTTCTTGGCCGCGTCCTCGTCGCCCTGCTGGGCGGCGAGCGCGAACCACACCCAGCTGTCGGCCAGGTTCTGTTCGACACCGAGCCCGCGCGCCGTCAGGATCGCGAGATTGTACTGGCTGTCGCGGACCCCGAAGTCGGCCGCCCGGCGGAACCAGGTCGCCGCGCTCGCATAGTCGGGCTTGGCGCCGGCGCCGTCGGCGATGATCACGCCGAGATTGTGCATCGCCTTGGCGTTGCCTTGCTCGGCCGCTTTCAGATACCAGCTGCGCGCCGCCGCCACGTCCTTGCTGACGCCGATGCCCTTCTCGTAGAGGCTGCCCAGCCGGTACTGCGCCGCCGCGACATTCTGCTGGGCGGCCCGCTCGAACCACTTGGCGGAGAGCTTGGCGTCACGCGTGACGCCGCGGCCGTCGGCGATGCGTGTCGCGATTTCATAGGCTGCCGCCGGCTGGCCGGCCGCAGCCGCCTTCTGCAGTGCGCGCGGCAGGGAGCCCACCGGCATGTCCACGGCCGGCAGCGCTACGTCCGGCCCCACCGCGGGTGCGGCCGGTGCGACCGGTGCGGACGGTGCCCGGCCTATCGAGCCGACACTGACCGGGTCGACCGGCGCAAAATTCGTTCCCGGCTGAATCGGTCCCGAGGGCGAGAAACCGCCGCCGCCCAGCGAGGCCTGTGGCTTCGCCGGCGAGGGGGCCGGCGGAGGTACAACCGGCAAGGGCGCTTGGGCGGGCGCCGCCGCTTCTGGCTGCGCGACGGCCGGCGCGGGCCGCGCCGGTGCCGGCTGTGACACTGCTGCGGGGCGGGCCGGCGGCGGCATCGGCTCGGGGTCGCCGCCAAACAGGGCGCCGAGCTGCGATGCGGTCAGTGCCGCCAGCATCACGGCGGCAACACCGATGAGCAGCGGCCGGCGGCGGGAGTTGACGAACGCCTTGACCTGCTCGAGCGCCGACAGGCGGTCGCCGGCCGCAGCGGCCTTGCCCTTGGTTGCAGCGGTGACGGCATCGAGCGGGACGCGGCCCTTGGAGGGTGTCGCCTGCGCGGCCTTGCGGGCAGCGGCGATGAAGCTCGTCGGCGCGACTTCCGCGGGCGCCGACCCCGGCGCAGCGGACCCGGCGAGGTCGAGCGTGTCGAGCGGTTCGGAGGGGCCTTCCGGAAAGGCGGAGGCCGATTGCGAGAGTGCGGCCGTCCGGCTGTCGGGCCGGCCGCTGCCGGGTTCGAGCAGCATGTCGGTTGCCCCGCCCGATGCCGCGGCTGGCAGGGCGCGATCGGCGTCGGTCACGGTCTGCAGCGCGCGCGACGCGGTCGCCCGCACCATCGCGGCAATCGACTGCGCGCCTGTGGGCTCGGCAGACTTGGCGCCACGCGGCGGGATCGCCTTGGCGGCCTCGGCCGCGGCTGCTGCGGCGGCGATCTTCTGGGCGGTCGGCGTCACCGGCGCGGCGACGGCCGGAGCGGGCGCCCCGCGCACCGCTTGCTCGGCGACGTCGAGCATGCGCACCCGGTCGCTGGCCATGTCGGATTCGAGCATGCCGAGCCGCTCGACGATCTTCTCCAGCGTCTCCTGCACGGCGACGAGGGTCTCGCGGGTCTTGGAGTCGGCCATGGCGGCCGCGAGGGGCGACTGCGGTCCCGGTGTCCGCGCCACCGTCTCGCTGGCGGCCTTCACGGCGGCCTGCTCGGCGGCATGGATGGTCGAGCGCTTGGCGTCCTCGATCTTGGCGAACAGGTCGCCGATCGAGCGCTCCATCGAGCGCAGTGCCGTGAACCCCTCGCCCGACCGGTCCATGGTCTGCGCCATCGCGGCGATCTGCCGCTCGAGCGCATCCAGAGCCCGGCCGTCGGCATCGGGTCCCCGCGCCGCCTCGATCTTCTCGGCCAGCGACCGCACCAGGCTCTCGAGCCCGCTGAGGTCGGCGGTCGGCCCGGCCGGCCGGCGCTGCAGCGTGTCATGCAGCGTATCGAGACGCCGGGTCAGGTCGCTGAGG
>JBMOJG010000772.1:0-2148 GCA_049316925.1 Alsobacter sp.
CGCCGGCAGCTTCCCGCGCATTGGCAGCGGCCAGCACATCCATGGCAAGGAACGGCGCGACGGCACTGCGCCGCGACGGCGACAGCGGTGCGGCGGATTGGCGACGAGCAGGTGTGTCTGGTGCCATGGGACTGCCGATTTTGCCGGGCCTGTGCGGGACTGCCCCTCACGAATCCGTGCGCGCACGTCATTTGACCCTGCGCGGCACGGCCCGTAAATCTGGCCGCCGTGAGCCCGATGCTTCGATCCGATTCAACCCATAGCGCGCCGACAGGCCGGCGGGAAAGCCGCATGCGTCGGCCGGGTCGGCTGGCCGGGGCCGTAGCGGCGCTCGTCGCGACGCTGGTTCCGCTCGCCGCCGAGGCGCAGGTGCCAGCGAGCGCGCTGATCCGGGATGCCGAGATCGAGCAGCTCTTGCGCGACTATGCGGACCCGGTCCTGGCCGCGGCGGGCGCCAAGCGCGGCGCGGTGCAGATCATCCTGATCGGCGACCGCTCGTTCAACGCTTTCGTGGCAGATGGCCGGCGCATGTTCATCAATGTCGGCGCCATCATGGAGGCGAAGACGCCGAACGAGCTGATCGGCGTGATCGCCCACGAGTCCGGCCATATTGCCGGCGGGCATCTGCAGCGACTGCGCGAGCAGATGGCCAACGCTCAGATCCTGTCGGTGATCGGCATGCTGCTGGGCGGCGCCGCCATGGTGGGAACCGCCCGCAGCGGCCGCGACAGCAAGGTCGGCGACGGCGGCACCGGCGCGATGGGGATCATGGCCGGCTCCTACGAGCTCGCGCGCCGCAGCCTGCTCGCCTATCAGCGCTCCGAAGAACAGGCCGCCGACAAGATGGCCCTGGGCTACCTGACGGCGACCGGGCAGTCGCCGCGCGGGCTGCTCGAGACGTTCAAGCGGTTCAATCAGGAATCAATGTTCAAGACCGCCAGCATCGATCCCTATCTGGTGAGCCATCCGCTGCCGATGGATCGCATCGCCAATCTCGAGGAGCAGGCTAAGCGCAGCCCGTATTTCGACGCCAAGGATCCGCCCGCGCTGGTTGCCAGGCACGAGCTCGCGCGAGCCAAGCTGTTCGGCTTCATCGCCAAGGCCGAGGAGGTCGGACGCCGCTACCCGGCCAGCGACACCTCGGTTCCGGCGCGCTATGCCCGGGCGATCATCGCCTTCCGCTACAAGCGACTGGCCGACGCGCTGGCGCAGATCGACGGGCTCATCCGCGAGCGGCCATCTAACCCTTACTTCATCGAGCTCAAGGGCCAGATCCTGCTGGAGTTCGGCCGGCCTCGCGAGGCGATCCCACTCTTGCGGAAAGCCGTCGCGATGGTCCCCGGTGCGGTGCCGATCCGCGTCATGCTCGGCCATGCCCTCGTCGCTACCGAGGACAAGGCCAATGTCGACGCGGCGCTGCGGGAACTGTCGAACGCCGTGCAGCGCGAGCCGGAGAACTCGGAGGGCTGGCAGCATCTGGCCAAGGCCTACGGGCTGAGGGGCAACGAGGGCATGGCCAGCTTTGCGGCCGCCCAGGCGTCGTTCACGGCCGGCGACTACAAGCAGGCCGCCAACCATGCCGCCCGTGCCAAGGAACAACTTCCTGCCCAATCCCCAGGCTGGCTCAAGGCCGACGACATCCTCAACACCCGCCCACCCAAGCAGCCCTGAGCGGCGACAGTGCCGGCCCGGCCGGCAACAGGAGACAACGATGCCCTTTTTCCTTCCGCTCCGCCGCGTTGCGGGCGCTCTCGCCGGCCTCTTGGTGATGATTCTGGCGTTCACCGGCCCGGCTGCCGCCCAGGCACTGCCGCCGATGACCGATGCGCAGAAGGCCCAGCTTGGCGCCTTCGTTCGCGACTACATCATGCAGCATCCCGAGGTGATCCAGGACGCGCTCGTCGAGCTCGACCGGCGCCAGAAGGAGGCCGAGAAGCTTGCCACCCGGAAGGCGCTGGGTGAGGTTGCGGGTTCGCTGGTGAAGTCACCCCGCAACATCGTGGTCGGCAATCCCGACGGTGACGTCACGCTGGTCGAGTTCTTCGACTACAATTGCGGCTACTGCAAACGGTCTCTGGCCGATCTGCGCGAGATGATCAAGAGCGACCCGAAGCTGCGGGTGGTGATCCGCGACTTCCCGGTGCTGGG
>JBMOJG010000773.1:0-2142 GCA_049316925.1 Alsobacter sp.
GCTCCCAAGGGGAATCGAACCCCTGTTTTCGCCGTGAGAGGGCGACGTCCTAGACCGCTAGACGATGGGAGCGGACAGCGGCCTTGGCCACGGTGACGGTTCTATAGCGGCAGGCGGCGGGGGGTTCAAGCCTTGCGTGACAAAAACGCGATGGTGCCGGCGCGGAGGCTCAGGGCGTCCGCGTCCACACGATCCGGCCGGTCTCGCGCAGGCTGGTGGCGTCGAACAGGATGGTGACGAGCCCCTCTGGCTGCTCCACGGTGACGGCCAGCTTGCCGTCGCCGAGCGCCGTCGAGACGACGCGCCCGCCTGCCGGCAGCAGGGCAGCAACGCTGCCCAGCGCCGTCGCCGGCGACGCCACGGGGGTGGCCGGCTTGCCGCCGCCCTTGACGGCGCGCCAGATGAGTGTCGAAAAGACCACCAGCGCCAGCGCGACGAGGATCGCGCCCAGCACGATGACCACGATCTTCAACGCCACGAGCCGTGTCTGCTCGCGCGCCTTGGCGTCGTCGTCGGCTTCGGGCCGTGTGTCGGGGGTGCTCATGGGGAGATGCGGGATTTGACCGAGGACCAGGGCCCGCCCGGCGGGCCGATCGCCTGTGTAGCGGGCGAGGAGGACAAAGGCGAGCGGCTCGACCGGATGCTGGCGCGCGCCGTGCCGTCGCTGTCGCGCACCCGCCTGAAGGCGCTGGTGCTCGAGGGACGCGTGACGATCGACGGCAAGCCGGCCGGCGATCCCGGCCAGCGCCTGCAGGTCGGCGCCGCGATTATCGTCGACGTGCCGCCGCCGGTGGCGGCCGAGCCCGCCGCCGAGGCGATCCCGCTCGATGTCGTCTACGAGGACGACGACCTTCTGGTCATCGACAAGCCGGCCGGCCTGGTTGTGCATCCTGCGGCGGGGCATGATACCGGCACGCTCGTCAACGCGCTGATCGCCCATTGCGGCGATAGTCTCTCGGGCATCGGCGGCGTGCGCCGACCCGGCATCGTCCACCGGCTCGACAAGGACACCACCGGCCTGATGGTGGTGGCCAAGACCGACCGCGCCCACAAGGCGCTGTCGGCGCAGTTCGCCGACCATGGCCGAACCGGGCCGCTGGAGCGGGCCTACCAGGCCGTGGTGTGGGGCATCCTGCCGCGCCAGCACGGCACCGTGGACGCGCCTCTCGACCGGTCCACCCGCCACCGCGACCGCATGGCGGTGGTGGCGCAGGGCCACGGCCGCGAGGCCATCACCCACTACGAGCGCGTCGAGAGCTTCACCGGCGCCGACGGGACGCCGGTTGCCAGCCTGGTGGTGTGCCGGCTAGAGACGGGTCGGACGCACCAGATCCGCGTTCACATGGCCCATCTCGGCCATCCGCTGGTTGGCGACAGCGTCTACGGGTCGGGGTTCAAGACCAAGTCGGCCCGGGTCGAGGAGGGCGCACGGGCCGCCGTCGCGGCCTTCCCGCGCCAGGCGCTGCATGCCGCCGTGCTCGGCTTCGCCCACCCGCGCAGCGGCGAGACCCTGCATTTCGAGAGCGCCCTGCCGGCCGATCTGAGGGACCTTGTCATGGCGCTTCGCGGCTGACGCGAAAAAAGCGCGCGAGGCGGGGCGGCCGCCGCTGCCCTCTTTCGGCCACGGTCACGCCGATGATACTGTGCCGCAGCGGCCGATCCGAGGGATGGCCGCGGGGGGCCCGCTCGCCGAGGGGCCGTCAGGAGGACACCATGGCGTCAGCCACACTGCCGATCGTTGCCGCCGAAGGCGGCCTCAGCCGCTATCTCGACGAGATCCGGCGCTTTCCGATGCTGCAGCCGCAGGAAGAGTACATGCTCGCCAAGGCCTGGCGGGAACATGGGGATTCCGACGCGGCACACAAGCTCGTCACCTCGCATTTGCGCCTCGTGGCCAAGATCGCCATGGGCTATCGCGGCTATGGGTTGCCCATCGGCGAGGTCATCTCGGAGGGCAATGTCGGCCTGATGCAGGCCGTCAAGCGCTTCGAGCCCGAGAAGGGCTTCCGCCTCGCCACCTATGCGATGTGGTGGATCAAGGCCTCGATCCAGGAATACATCCTGCGTTCCTGGTCGCTCGTGAAGATGGGCACCACCGCCAACCAGAAGAAGCTGTTCTTCAACCTGCGCAAGGCCAAGAGC
>JBMOJG010000774.1:0-2139 GCA_049316925.1 Alsobacter sp.
CGAGAAGGACAGCGTGCGTGACCGCGTCCGGCTTCAATCCCTCGGCGATGGCGACGAAGGCCGCCGCCGTCCACACCACGCACATCGTCAGCGTCAGCGGCTTGAACTGCCGGACGCGAAACGGATGCACGAAAACCACCGGCAGCGCCTGCCCGATCGCCGCAACGGCGATGATGACGGTGGCAAGCCATGCCGGCGGCGCATAGACGACAAGGTAGAACGCAACGACATTCCAGACGGCAGGGAACCCAGCGAACCAGTTGTCGGCTGTTTTCATCCTGAGGTCGGCAAAATAGAGCGCCGCAGACACGATGATGCAAACACCCCAGAAGATCGCGAGGTCCCGCGGCCACAGGTTCGAAAACACCAGGATCAGGGCCGGCACGAACACATAGGTGGTGAAGTCGACCACAAGATCGAGCACATCGCCGGAGAGGTCCGGCAACCGCTCGCGCACATGCAACACACGGGCGATGGTTCCGTCGATACCGTCGACGATCATCGCGATCGCCAGCCATGTGAAGGCCGCTGCCAGCCGCCCGTCGATCGCCTGCAGCAGGGCGATGAACGCCATGGCGCCGCCGGATGCGGTCAGGACATGCACTGCATAGGCCGGAAGGCGCTCGCGTAGACTGCGCCTGACGCGGACCGGTTGCTCAACCTGCGGTTCCAAGCCCCTGCGTGCCCCTACCCGAAAGCGGCCTTTGCCGCGTTCACCCGCCCCGATAAAGCATGAGCGGGGCGGGTCTGGCCAGTCCTGCGCAGGGCCCGCTGCTCAGCCCCGGGTGAAGCGCAGGATCGCCTCGATACCGACGCCCCCGGCCGCAACCGCCAGCCCGGCAACGATCAGCAGCACGCCAAGGACCGCCGCAACGCTGCGCCCGGCCGTCATCTTCTCCACCGTCATGGCCAGCGCGAACAGCGCCATCCACAGAAGGTTCATGGCTCCGACCGCCACCATCATGGCCATCATGGCGCCGCAACAGCCCAGACAAGCGACCCCCTGGGCCATGCCGAGGCGCAGAACCGGCCAGGCGCGCCCTGCGCCACCGCCGTCCAGCGCCGGCAGCGGATGCCGGCAGGCGGCGAGGCAC
Source organism: Alsobacter sp. (assembly GCA_049316925.1). Taxonomy (GTDB): domain Bacteria; phylum Pseudomonadota; class Alphaproteobacteria; order Rhizobiales; family Beijerinckiaceae; genus Alsobacter. The sequence continues at coordinate 1,095 of JBMOJG010000774.1, forward strand.
GCCTGCTTGGTCTCGCTGAACTGCCACAGCCCGGCCGCACCGATGGCCGTCCCGGCCAAGACCGCGAGCGCAGGCGCGGGCAACGCCCAACGGGCCAGCAGCGCCGCACCGACAGCCTGCACCAGCGCCGCCAGGATCGCGACGGCGATCCACACTCCCGCATAGCCGGCGATCAGCACCACCGGCGAGGCGGTCGGCAGCCCCTCCGCCGCGCGGCGCTCGGCGACGGCTGCATAGGTCAGCACCATCGGTACGGCCGTCGGCAGCATCATTGCCAGGCTCATGGCACACCACAGGGCCGCAGCGAGCACGAGATCCCCAAGAACCGGCACGCCGCGCTCGAGCGCCACCGGCCGGCACAGCGCCTGCAGGAAAGGATCCGAGGCCGCACCGGCGCGCAGGGCCTCGGCAAACAGCGCGGCCCAGCCCGCCAGCGCAAGTACTACGAGGGCCGCTGCCGCGGTCAGCATGGCCCGGCCGGCTCGCAGGTCGGGGGTGCTGGAAGAGGACGGAACAATCGTCATCGGCGGCTCATGGTCAGTAGCCGCAGCAGACACTGCCCAGTCATCAGGCGCAATGCGCAGCATTCCGGACCGGGACGGCCCGGCCGGCTGACCGACCAGGGCGGGCACGCCCCACCCATGCCGGGGTGATGATGGTTCCGATCATGGGTCCAACAGGGCAGTCCCGGCGGTGGCATGCCGCCGCAGCGCCACCCCGACGGCTGGCGCGGGGCCTGCCGGCGGGTCTATACCGGGGTCAGGAGGCCACGATGTCCAGGCAGGAATTCGACATCGCCGTGATCGGTGGCGGCGCAGCAGGGCTGGCTGGCGCCATCGCGCTTGCCCGCACCGGCTGGGACACGGCCCTCGTCGGACCTGTCGCACCGCGGGCCGACGGCCGCACCGTGGCGCTCATGGACGGATCGCTGCAGATTCTCGAGAGCATCGACGCATGGCAGCCCCTGGTTCAGGACTCGGCACCACTGGCGACCCTGACGATCATCGACGACACCGGCGCCTTGCTGCGCGCCCCGCCGGTCAGT
>JBMOJG010000775.1:0-2138 GCA_049316925.1 Alsobacter sp.
CATCGCTGGACTGCGACGTACTGATCTCAGGCGGCGGGCCAGTTGGTTTGTGCCTCGCTTACCTGCTGGCCGCGAAGGGATTGCATGTCCAATTGGTCGAAGCGGAGAGTGCCCTCACCCGCGAGTTGCGCGCGTCCACCTTCCACCCTCCGACTCTCGAGATGCTCGATCCCTCCGGCATCACGGCGGAGTTGCTGGAGAAGGGTCTGATCTGCCCGAACTGGCAGATCCGGATGCATCCGTCAGGCGAGCGCGCGGTCTTCGACATGGGCGTGTTGGCGAACGACACGAAGCACCCCTACAGGCTGCAATGCGAGCAGTTGAAGCTGTCCGAGGCCTTGCTCGTCCGGCTTGCGGCCTTCCCCGAGGCGCAACTCTCGTTCGGCACGTCACTCGTGTCATTTGTCCAGGGCAGCCAAGGCGTAGCGGCCAGGGTTGAGCAATCGGGCCGCAGCCGGACAGTCCGTTCCCGATTTCTAGTGGGCTGCGACGGCGCCCGCTCGGCCGTCCGCAAAGGGCTCGACCTACCATTCGAGGGACAGACCTATCCTGAAACCACCTTGCTGGTGACCACGCTGTTTCCGTTCGAGGACCATCTGCAGGGCCTGTCAAACGTGTCCTACTGCTGGAAGGAAGGGGGAAACTTCTCGCTGCTGAAGGTCCCGGGGCGTTGGCGCGTCTCGGTCTATCCGCGCGAGGACCTCACCATCGAGGAGCAGCTCTCGGACGAGATGATCAACCAGGCCCTGCAGGTGATCGTGCCGATCGACGGGCCGCACGCCGTGCTTGAGGCACGGCCGTACCGCGTACACCAGCGGATCGTGCCGACCTATGTGAAGGACAGGGCAGTTCTGGCGGGTGACGCGGCACATCTCAATTCGCCGGCGGGCGGGATGGGCCTCAATGGTGGCCTTCATGATGCATTCGCGCTTTCGAAGGTCTTGACAGGCATCCTTCAGCGCGACCGCCCGCTCGCTGATCTGGCGCGCTATGATCGCCAGCGGCGCCCGATCGCCGCCGAGCAGATCCTTGCGCAGGCGGACCGGAACCGCAGCATGATGCGGGAGAAGGACCCGGCCAGGCGCCGCGAGACACTTGCGCGCCTACAGGCTGTCACGTCGGACCGCGAGAGTATGCGGGCCCACCTGCTCAAATCGTCGATGATTGAGGGTTTGAGGCTCGCAGCGATGATCGAATGACCGGATCGCCGGGACCGTCCAAACTCAGCGCCTGGCGCTGCCATGCCAGGGGATCAGCAGCCTGCGCAGGATCCCGATTGAGAAATAGAGCAGAAAGCCGAGAATCGACATGTGAATGAGGATGGCGAACATCTCGTCCATCTCAAACGCGTTCATGCGTTCGATCAGCATCCGGCCAAGGCCGAGATTGCCGCCCAGATACTCGCCCACGATCGCGCCGATGATGGCGAGCACGATGCCGACCTCCAGGCCGGTGATGATGTAGGGCAGGGCCGACGGCAGTTCGAGGCGGCGGAAAATCTGCCAGCGTGTCGCATTCAGCGAGGTCATGACGTCGCGATGGCCTTCATCGATCGACTTCACCCCGAGGACGGTGTTGGTCAGAATCGGAAAGAAGGCGAGCACCGCGGCAACGATCACCTTGGAGGTGACGCCGAATCCGAACCAGACCACGAAGAGCGGCACCAGCGCCACTTTCGGAACGACTTGCGTCGCAACGATGAACGGATTGAGCGTCAACTCCAGCCAGCGGACGCGGGCGATGGCGACGCCAAGACCGACCCCGATGATGATGGCCCAGCCGAACCCCGCCAGAGTCGCGTACAGCGTCCAGTAGGTGTGGTTCCAGCCACGCGGATTGGTCATAAGCCGAAGCCATTCGGTCCAGACATCGGCGGGCGCCGGCAGGATGAAGTGCGATATGCCTGACCATTTTACGTAGCCGTGCCAGAGCCCGATCAGCGCCGTGAGCAGAATCGGGGTTGTGATCCATGGCAACAGGTCTTCGCGCCCGCGCCGGCGACGGGCAAGAACGTCCGAAGGCGGCGCTCCGACCGGCGCAGGATCACTCACGGCATCGCCCCCATGGCAAGCGCTCCGGCCCTATCCGCACCGCGCCCATCACGAGATCGCGGCAAGGCGCTGGCGCAGGGCAGCCAA
>JBMOJG010000776.1:0-2136 GCA_049316925.1 Alsobacter sp.
CAGGAATGCCGCCGATCTTGTCAGTTGTTTCATGGGAATACCGTCGCCATAGTGATGCGAGGGTGCGGAGGACGGGATGCGGGACGGGATGCAGGACGCGGTGCGGTGCATGCTGATGCGGGGCGGCACGTCGAAGGGCGCGTATTTCCTCGCCTCCGACCTGCCGCGTGACACGGCTGGCCGCGACGCCGTGCTGCTCGCGCTGATGGGCTCGCCCGATCCGCGCCAGATCGACGGGCTCGGCGGTGCGCATCCGCTGACCAGCAAGGTGGCGGTGGTGTCGCGCTCGACCCTGCCCGGCTGCGACATCGATTTCCTGTTCTGCCAGGTGGGCGTCGATCAGGCGTCGGTCGACACGACACCCAATTGCGGCAACATCCTTGCCGGCGTCGGTCCCTTCGCCATCGAGCGCGGGCTGATCCAGCCGACCGATCCCGTCACCACGGTGCGGGTGCGGACGCTGAACACCGGGACGATCGCGGAGTTGGCCGTTCAGACGCCGGGCGGGCGCGTGCGCTATGGCGGCACGGCTCGCATCGACGGCGTGCCCGGCACGGCGGCGCCGATCGCGATCGATTTCCTCGATGCCGCCGGCTCGGTCTGCGGCGCGCTGTTGCCGACCGGCCGGGCGGTCGACCGCGTTGCCGGCGTCGACGTGACGCTGATCGACAACGGCATGCCGGTGATGGTGCTGGCGGCGGAAGCCGTCGGCTGCAGCGGCCATGAGAGCCGCGAAGAGCTGGATGCGAACACCGCCCTGAAGACGAGGCTGGAGGGGATCCGCCGCGCCGCAGGGCCGCTGATGAACCTGGGCGACGTCTCCGGCAAGGTGGTGCCGAAGATCGCGCTGGTGTCGGCCCCGATCGCCGGCGGCCATGTCTGCACCCGCAGCTTCATCCCGCATGCCTGCCACGACGCCATCGGTGTGTTCGCTGCCGTCACGGTGGCCACCGCCTGCGTCCTGCCGGGGACGCCCGCCGCCGCCGTCGCGCGGATGCCGGCGGGGCGGGAGCGCACGATCAGCGTCGAGCATCCGACCGGCGAGTTCAGCGTCCGGCTTGTGGTCGAGGGACCGGCAGACGCGCCGGTGGTGACGCGCGCCGGTCTGCTGCGCACCGCCCGCAAGCTGTTCGACGGTGACACCTTCCTGCCGGAAGCAGCGGCGCTCGCGCTCGCTGCCGGCCGTCACGCCGCCTGAACCTGGAGACCGCCATGCCCGATCCGACCACGACGACCGGCCTCGTCGTCACCGCCCATCCGGGCGATTTCGTCTGGCGCGCCGGCGGCGCCATCGCGCTGCATGCAAGGCGTGGCATGCGCATGACCATCGCCTGCCTGTCCTATGGCGAGCGCGGCGAGAGCCAGTGGGCGTGGAAGCAGGCCGGCACCAGCCTGGCCGACGTCAAGGCGCAGCGCCGGGCCGAGGCCGAGGAGGCCGCCGCGGTGCTGGGCGCAGAGATCCTGTTCTTCGACGCCGGAGACTATCCGTTGCGCACGACGCCCGAGATGCTCGACCGCCTGGTTGACATCTACCGGGCGGTGAAGCCGGCCTTCGTGCTCACCCACTCGCTGGCCGATCCCTACAATGTCGACCACCCCGAGGCGACGCGGCTCGCCCAGGAGGCGCGCATCATCGCCCAGGCGGCCGGGCACAAGCCATCGCCTGACCTCGCCTATGCGGCGCCGCCGGTGTTCCTGTTCGAGCCGCACCAGCCCGAGCAGTGCGACTTCAAGCCGAACGTCATCCTCAACATCGACGAGGTCTGGGAGGTGAAGCGCCGGGCGTTCGAGGTCTTGGCAGCCCAGAAGCATCTCTGGGAGTACTATACGCGGGTGGCCCTCAACCGGGGCATGCAGGGCGGGCGCAACTCCGGCAAGGGCATGACCTATGGCGAGGCCTACCAGCGCCTGTTCCCTATGGTGGTGGAGACGCTGGCATGAACGGGGTCGTCATCACCTCCATCGCCCGCACCGAAAGGCCGGTGCTGGCACGGCTGGGCGAGCGGGGCGTCGCGACCGTGCACGAGGCCATGGGCCGCTCGGGGCTGATGAAGCCCTATATGCGGCCAGCCTGGGCCGGTGCCGCGGTGGCCGGCAGCGCCGTGACGGTGCTGGCCCATCCGGGTGACAACTGGA
>JBMOJG010000777.1:0-2134 GCA_049316925.1 Alsobacter sp.
CGCCCATGCCGACGTGGCCCTGTCGGTCGGCATCCAGCGCATGGTGCGCAGCGATCTCGGTTCCAGCGGCGTCCTGTTCACCATCGACACGGAATCCGGCTTCGATCAGGTGGTCTTCATCACGGCGTCCTACGGGCTTGGAGAGACCGTCGTGCAGGGCGCCGTGAATCCGGACGAGTTCTATGTCTGGAAGGAAGGCCTGAAGGCCGGGCGCCCAGCGGTGCTGCGGCGGGCGCTGGGCGCCAAGGCGATCAAGATGGTCTTTGGTGCGGCCTCGGAAGCAGGCCGGTCCGTCGTCACCGTGCCGGTGCCGGATGCCGACCGACGGCGCTTTTCCATCTCGGACGCCGAGGTCGAGGAGCTTGCCCGCTATGCGCTCATCATCGAGACGCACTACGGCAGACCGATGGACATCGAATGGGGGCGCGACGGCGAAGACGGGCGCATCTACATCCTGCAGGCCCGCCCCGAGACCGCGAAGTCGAACGCCGGTCACGACGCGCGCCAGAGCTTTCGGCTCAAGACCAGGTCGGAGATTCTCGTGTCCGGCAGGGCGATCGGGAACCGTGCGGGGATCGGCATCGTGCGGCTTGTCCGTCACCCCGACGAGATGCATCGGGTGCAGGCGGGCGACGTTCTCGTGAGCGACATGACCGATCCGGATTGGGAACCCGTCATGAAGCGGGCGGCGGCGATCGTGACCAACCGTGGCGGACGGACCTGCCACGCTGCCATCATCGCTCGCGAACTCGGGATTCCTGCCGTGGTGGGTTGCAACGATGCGACCCAGGTTCTCCGCGATGGCATGGAGGTCACGGTATCGTGCACGGAGGGGGACACGGGTTTCGTCTACCGCGGTCGGCTGGAGGTCGAGGTGACCGATCTCTCCGTTCAGGCACTGCCCGACCCGCCGGTGCGCATCTACATGAATGTCGGGAACCCGGAACTCGCCTTCGAATTTGCCCGTCTGCCGAACTCCGGGGTCGGCCTCGCGCGCCTGGAGTTCATCATCGCCCGAATGATCGGCGTGCACCCGAAGGCCGTGCTTGCCTATCCCGACGTTCCGGTGGATGTCCGGCATGTCATCGAATCCCACTCGGCCGCCTACGGCGATCCGGTGTCGTTCTATGTCGAGAAGCTCACGGAAGGCATCGCGACGCTCGCGGCGGCCTTCCATCCCAAGCCTGTGATCGTGCGCCTGTCCGACTTCAAGTCGAACGAATACTCCAGCCTAGTCGGCGGCAAGCGTTATGAGCCGGAAGAGGAGAACCCGATGCTCGGGTTCCGTGGTGCATCGCGCTACATCTCCTCGAGTTTCCGGGACTGTTTCGAGCTCGAGTGTCGGGCCCTCCGGAAGGTACGCGACGAGATGGGCCTCACCAACGTGGAGATCATGGTTCCCTTCGTCCGGACGGTGGAGGAAGGCCGACGGGTGGTATCGTTGCTGGCCGACCACGGGCTCGGACGGGGAGTCAACGGGCTGAAGGTGGTGATGATGTGCGAGATTCCCTCGAATGCCCTCCTGGCAGAGCAGTTCCTGCAGCATTTCGACGGGTTTTCCATCGGCTCGAACGACCTCACGCAACTCACGCTCGGTCTCGACCGGGACTCCGGCATCGTCGCGGACGCCTTCGACGAACGCGACCCCGCGGTCAAGGTGTTGCTCAGGATGGCGATCCAGGCGTGTCGCAAGCAGGGCAAGTACGTTGGCATCTGCGGTCAGGGCCCCTCGGATCACCCGGACCTTGCCCAGTGGCTCGTGGAACAGGGCATCGACACGATCTCCCTGAATCCCGACACTGTCGTCGACACGTGGCTCTTTCTCGCTGGCACGCCTGGCCAGGCCCCGGCACCGGCCGGTTGAGCTCGCGTCGGGCGCTGGCGGGCGTCGCACCCGACAGCGCAGACATGCACGGCAAATCGTTCCTGCGGGCGTGACGCACACGGGCGCCGGTCCGGGGTTTTGGATTATCATCAACGCTTACTCATTTGCGATCGGCGAATGACCAAGTTCATCTTCGTCACCGGTGGTGTGGTGTCCTCGCTTGGCAAGGGCATCGCAGCCGCCTCACTGGCTGCCATTCTCGAGTCGCGCGGCATCCGGGTCACCCTGCTCAAGCTTGATCCGTACATC
>JBMOJG010000778.1:0-2127 GCA_049316925.1 Alsobacter sp.
GAGGATCGGCTCCTCGCCGGTGAAGAAGCGAATGATCTCCGGCATGTAGCTGTACACGGCCTTGTCGTCGGAGACGCCGGTGCCGATTGCGTTGGCGAGCGTCACGTTGCCGGCCTGGTAGGCACCGAGGATGCCGGGCACGCCCAGCACCGAATCGGCCCTGAAGGCGAGGGGATCGAGGAACTCGTCGTCGAGCCGCCGATAGATGACGTCGACGCGCTGGGGACCCTCGGTCGTGCGCATGAACACGACCTCGTCCCGGACGAACAGGTCGGATCCCTCGACCAGCTCGATGTCGAGCTTGTCGGCCAGGAACGAGTGCTCGTAGAAGGCCGAGTTGTACTGGCCAGGCGTCAGCAGGACGCAGACCGGGTCGCGGGTGGCATTGCGCGGGGCCACCGAGCGCAGGGTTGCCAGCAGGCTGTCGGGATAGTTCTCGACCGGCGCCACCCGGTGCTCGGCAAAGAGCTCGGGGAACAGCCGCATCATCACCTCGCGGTTCTCCAGCATGTAGGAGACGCCGGAGGGCGTGCGGGCATTGTCCTCGAGCACGTAGAAGGTCTCGGCGTCCACCCGGACGATGTCGATGCCCGCAATGTGGACGTAGAGGTCGTGCGGCACAGGGCGGCCGACCATCTCGGGGCGGAAACAGGCATTGCGGAAGACCAGGTCCTCGGGAATGATCCCGGCCTTGAGACACTCGCGCGCGCCGTAGATGTCACCCAGAAAGGCGTTCAGCGCGCCGACGCGCTGGATCAGCCCCTTTTCCAGGATCTGCCACTCGGACTTGGTCAGCACGCGGGGAATGATGTCGAAGGGGATCAGCCGCTCGGTCGATTCGGCGTCGCCATAGACCGCGAAGGTGATTCCGATGCGCCGGAAGAACAGCTCCGCCTGGCTGCGGCGCAAGGCAAGGTGGTCGGCCGGCACCGTATCGAGCCAGCGTTTCAGTCCGGCATAGGCCTCGCGAGGCGTATCGCCTCCCCCGGTCATCTCGTCGAAAGCCACCGCCATCCAGGCTCCCCCGCAACCCTTCGCCCCTGTTGGAACGAGAATATCCGCAAAGCTCATGCCAGTACCAGCGGGCAGGGCAATTCCTGCGCGCGAACCAGCTGCGGCGAAATTTTAGGCAGAGGCGACGCATCGCTGGCGCCCATCGCATCCGTAAGACTACGTATCTTCATCACAATTCAAGCGTGAATGCTCACGGCTATTTGACGTTCCCGTCCCATCGGTGATCTTAGAAAGCTGCAGTCCGTGCGGTCATGATCCCCACCGCTCGCGCCACGGGTTGCAGGCCCGGTCATCGGGATCCACCGGGCACTCAATTTTTCATCAGATCAGGCCGAGGCCCTTGAGGCTGGCGTGTCCTTGTCGTCCGACGATGATGTGATCGTGGACGAGGACCCCCAGCGGCCTGGCGACGTCTGCAATTTCCCGGGTCATGCGAATGTCGGCCTGGGACGGGGTCGGGTCGCCCGACGGGTGGTTGTGCACCAGGATCACGGCGGAGGCCGCCAGCTCGAGTGCCCGTTTCACCACCTCGCGCGGATAGACCGGCGTGTGGTCGACGGTTCCGGTCTGTTGCAGTTCGTCGGCGATGACGCCGTTGCGTTTGTCCAGAAACAGGATCCGGAACTGCTCGCGCTCGGCAAACGCCATCGAAGCCCGACAGTAGTCGAGCACGGCTGACCAGGATCCCAGCACCGTCCGGCGGGAGATGGCGCCGCGGGTGAGTTCCCGGCCGGCGGCCTCGATGAGCTTCAGGTCGAGCGCTGTTGCCGCGCCGAGGCCCGGGACCTCGGCAAGCCGCGTCGGGGTCGCGGCCAGCACCTCGGCGACTGAACCGAAACGGGCCAGAAGCGCCTTGGCCACCGGCTTGACGTCGCGCTGAGGGATCGACCGGAACAGCAGCAACTCGAGCAGTTCGTAGTCCTGAAGTGCCTCACGCCCTGCGCGTGAGAACCGATCTCTCAACCTATGGCGGTGGCCATGGCGATGATCCTCCCCCGGGGCGTCCCTGCCGGGGGGAGGATCCGCCGTGGCCATGCGGGTCAGACTCCGTCGTAGGGGGGCTGGTGCCAGCCCAGCGGCGACACCGTGAAGATCTCGCAGCCGTCAGGCGTC
>JBMOJG010000779.1:0-2124 GCA_049316925.1 Alsobacter sp.
AGCCCGAGAACCAGACGCTCGCCTCCATTACCTTCCAGAACTATTTCCGCCTCTACGACAAGCTCGCCGGCATGACGGGTACCGCCGCCACCGAGGCGGACGAGTTCCTCGACATCTACAAGCTCGACGTGGTGGAGATCCCCACCAACATCCCGGTGTCGCGCGTCGACGAGGACGACGAGGTCTACCGGACCGCCGTCGAGAAGAACAAGGCGATCGTCCGCGAGATCGAGAAGGCGGCGATGCGCATGCAGCCGGTTCTCGTCGGCACCGCCTCGATCGAGAAGTCCGAGTTGCTGGCAGAGCTGCTGCTGGCCAACGGCTTCAAGCAGATCGACTTCAGCGACCCGAGCGCATTGCAGCGGCTCTACGATGCTGCGCGTTCCGGCAAGCCGTCGAAGCAGTTCGCCGTGCTGAATGCCCGCTTCCACGAGCAGGAGGCCTATATCGTCGCCGAGGCCGGCGTGCCTGGCGCGATCACCATCGCCACCAACATGGCCGGCCGCGGCACCGACATCAAACTCGGCGGCAATGTCGAGATGCGGGTCGCCCAGGAGACCGGCGGGCTGGAGGATGGCCCCGACAAGGAGGCGAAGATCGCCGCCATTCGCGAGGAGATCGAGCGCTTCCGGCAGGTCGTGCTCAACGCCCGCGAGGAGGTCGAGATCGAGCCGGCCAAGGGCTCACGCGCCGCCAAGACCATCACCCAGCCGGGCGGTCTCTACATCATCGGCACCGAGCGCCACGAGAGCCGCCGCATCGACAACCAGCTGCGCGGCCGCTCCGGCCGCCAGGGCGACCCCGGCCGCTCGAAGTTCTACCTGTCCATGCAGGACGACCTGATGCACATCTTCGGCTCAGAGCGCATGGACGGCATGCTGCAGAAGCTTGGCCTGCGCGACGACGAGGCGATCATCCACCCCTGGATCAACAAGGCCATCGAGAAGGCGCAGCAGAAGGTCGAGGCCCGCAACTTCGACATGCGCAAGAACATCCTGAAATACGACGACGTCATGAACGACCAGCGCAAGGTGGTGTTCGAGCAGCGTCGCGACTTTATGGCCGAGGACAGCGTCCGCAACACCATCGACGACATGCGCCACGGCGTGGTCGACGACCTTGTGGCGAAGCACATCCCCGAGGGGGCCTATCCCGAGCAGTGGCAGGTGGCCGAACTGCACGAGGAGGTGCAGCGCCTGCTCAACCTCGACATCCCCGTGTCGGACTGGGCCAAGGAAGAGGGCATCGCCGACGAGGAGATGCGCGAGCGCATCAAGAAGGCCGCCGACGAGGGCTATACGGCGCGTGTCGAGGCCAACACCGCCGAGGTCATGACCTATGTGGAGAAGCAGGTCCTGCTGCAGATGCTCGACCATCTGTGGCGCGAGCACCTCGTCACGCTCGATCACCTGCGCCAGGTCATCGGCTGGCGCTCCATGGCCCAGCGCGACCCGCTGAACGAGTACAAGCAGGAGGCCTTCGAGCTGTTCGACGGGCTGATTGCCCAGCTGCGCGAGCAGGTCACCGCCCAGCTGATGCGCGTCGAGGTGATGTTCGCGCCGCCGCCCGAGCCCACGCTGCCGCCCATGCAGGCGACGCATCTCGACCCGCTGACCGGCCTCAACGAGATGGCGCCGGTGGACGTGCACACGGCCGCCGCGATGGCGCTCGGCTTCCGGGCGGATGAAGCGCCAGCGGCGGAGCGCAACGCCTCCGACCCCTCCACCTGGGGCCGCGTCGGCCGCAACGAGGCGTGCCCCTGCGGATCGGGCAAGAAGTTCAAGCACTGCCACGGCCAGTTCGCCTGACCGTCGTCCCGACCGGGACGGCGGACGGCCTCAGCGAACGGCGTAGGCGTCCGGCTCCTTGTAGAGGATGCTGATCGCCACGCGTTCGTCGCTGTCGCGCACGAATTGCGCGCCGGTCTGCGACAGGCTGTCCTTGGCGACCAGGTGATAGTGCCCGCCGGCGGTGAAGAACGCCGAATGATCGGTCTTGTAGCTGAATACGCCGGCCTGGTGCCGGTAGGGCCGCTTGTGCCGGACCGACGGGTCGAAATCATGGATCGCGAGGAAGCCACCCGGCTGCAGCACGCGGTCGGCCTCCGCCGCCACCCGGAACATG
>JBMOJG010000780.1:0-2121 GCA_049316925.1 Alsobacter sp.
TCTCCGACTGGAACATGGAGCCGATGACGGGCTACGACCTGCTGAAGGCGGTGCGGTCGGACGACAGCCTCAAGGAACTGCCCTTCATCATGGTGACGGCGGAGTCCAAGACCGACAACGTCATCGCGGCCAAGAAGGCCGGCGTCAACAGCTACATCGTCAAGCCGTTCAACGCGCAGACGTTGAAGCAGAAGATCGACGCGATCTTCGCAGCCTGACGGGCCAGGGCGCCGGCGCGTCAGGCGCCGGTCGCCGCTTGCGCTCAGGCCGACCGGAGGCGACAGCACAATGACCGAGCGAGCCCTGAAAGCCCCCGACCTCGGGCGGATCCACCGCCACGAAGATCCTGCCGTCCACCGGCCGGTCGAACCGGGCACCGGGAACACGCCGCTGGCCCGCGAGATCGGCATGGCGGCCGACTACATGCGTTTCCTGCGGCACGAACTGTCACGCCTCGGACCGAACGAGATCGCCAAGGACCGGCTGCCTGCTGCGGCACGGGAACTCGGCTGGATCATCCAGGAAACAGGCCTGTCCACGAACACGATCATGACGGCGGCCGAAGAGGTCGTGGCCGCCGCCGACATGGATGCGGAGGCCTATCGGACCTTTGTGGCCGACAAGATGACAGCAATCTTCGTTGCCTGCGCGTTCCAGGATCTCGCCGCTCAGCGCGGCAAGCGCGTGCAGTCGACGCTGTCAACGGTCGAACGGCGGATGTCACGGCTGGCAACTGCGCTGGGAACGCGGGACACTCCCGATCTCGTCGACTTCGCCGCCCCGGCCCCCGTCGCGCCCGAGCCGGTCGGCATCGGCCCCTCGGACCCGGGTCAGGGGAACAGTCAGTTGCAGATCGACGAGATCTTCGAGGAGTGGACCGGCGTCGAGTGGGGCTGATCCCCGCGCCGGCCTCGCCGGACTACCAGACCAACCGGTCAATCGCCGCATCGGGTGCGACGGCAGCGCCTGCCAGCAGTCCCGCCAACGCGGCCGCATCGAGAGGCCGGTCGGCGATGCCGAGCTCGTGCGTGTGGATGCCGCGGGCGACCAACAGGGACGCGCAGCCGAGCATCCGTGCCCCCGCCACGTCCGTGCGCAGCGCATCGCCGATGGCGGCGACCCGGGCAAGGTCCGGGGCGGCCTTGCGGATCGATCCGGCGATGGCGAGGGCGGCGTCGTAAACAGGCCGGTACGGCTTGCCCGCATAGATCGCCCGGCCGCCGATCGCCTCATAAGCCTCGGCCAGCGCACCGGCACAGAGCACGAGCGTGCCACCACGCTCGACCACGAGATCCGGATTGGCACACACGAAGGTGACGTCGCGGTCCCGCAGCCCGGCGAGCTGCAGGCGATAGTCCTCCAGCGTGTCGCGCTCGTCGTCCAGAAGGCCGGTGCAGACCAGCCGCGGCGATGTCTCGATCGGCCCGCGGCGGGACGCCAGCCCTTCGAAAAGCGGCATGTCGCGTTCAGGTCCCAGCCAGCCATAGGGCTTGTCCGGCTCGGCATCGATCAGCGCCCGGGTCACGTCGCCGGAGGTGACGATCCCGTCCCATGCCGCGCGCGGGACGCCAAGCTGGTCGAGGTGCGGCACCACGGCGGCGGCAGGCCGCGGCGCGTTCGAGACCAGCACCACGGTGCCGCCGCCGGCACGGAACCGGATGAGGGCATCGGCAGCCCCCGCATGGGCGACGAGCCCATCATGCAGGACACCCCAGATGTCGCACAGGATGGTGTCGAAGCCGGTGATCCAATCCCGCACGCCGGATAGCACCGGCGGCGTGGCGGAGGCGATGGTCATGGGACATCCCGGGGACAGTGGGGATGGCGACCCCGATCTGATCGGGCGCTAAAGAACGGCGTGACGGCTGTCAAGCGCCTGCGCGGCGCAGGAAGGACCGGAGCGATTGGCGCGCTGCTTCCGGCGACGCCGGCGGTGCTGCAGGCTGGGGTTTTGCGGCCGCGCGCGCGGCGGGTGCGGTGGCCGGCCCGGCCGCGACAGTTTCGGCGTCCGTATCCCCGAACACCTCGAGGCGCACCGGCCTGGCGGCGCCGAAGGCGGTTCCCTGGCCCAATGGCAGCATGAACTCGGCCAATCCCGGCAGCATGCCGTCCGCGTCGATC
>JBMOJG010000781.1:0-2117 GCA_049316925.1 Alsobacter sp.
TCCTCGATATCCTTCATTGTCCCCGCCGAGCACGGCAAGCTTCGCACCTCCGAGACGGAGGCGCCGGCCAGTGCGGCGCGAACCTGCACAGCCGTCGCAGCGTCGAAACCGACGAGCGCCACGGGATCGGTTGGGGCGAAAGACACAAGACGCACGTCGGCCACCGCAAATCTCAACAGCGCCGATGCTACGCGGTCAATCGCTAAGAAACCTATTCCCGAATAGGCAACCGATCCGGCTGGATCGGCGGTGTGTTGAGACCCTGCATGACTCGGGCGTGTCGGAATACGGTGCGGACGAGTCGCAGCCCCTCCCCGAGCCCGTCCGCCTGCTCGGCATAGTCGAAATCCGCCGGATCCAGAGCCTTGATGGCCTGCAACGCGGTGCGTTCGAGCCGGTCAAGGGCCGCCGGGTCGTTGCGCCCCACCTCGTGCAGGGCCACCTGCAGGGCGCGCATCAGCGCCGCCATGGTGATCGTGTCGCTCGCGGTTTGTGTGTCGTCCATCGGTCCCTCCCCTGGGCGCCGGCACGGGGCCACGCCGGGTGTCAGGGTTCAGTCTGCCCGGTCTGGGCGCTGTGCGAAACGACACGTCGCTGGGACAACTAACGGTCCGGCAACCGCTTTTGCTGGATTTGCGACAATTCTGTCAGTCACTCGCGCCAAGGTTGCGGGTCGCCCCGCGCCGGCGCAGGATCTCGTAAGCCACGGCGCCCAGCACCGTCAGGGCGATCAGCACAAGGCCGAGCGCGTTGACGGCCGGCGTCAGCCCGGTGCGGACCTTCGAGGCGATGAAGATCGTCAGCGTCGAGTCGGTGCCGCGGGTGAACAGCGTGGTGTTGTAGTTCTCGAAGGACTGGAAGAAGGCGAGCACGCCCGCCGCCACGATGGCGGGCCACAGATGCGGCAGCAGGATCCGGCGGAACGCCAGTCCATGGCTGGCGCCGAGGTCGAGGGCCGCCTCCTCCAGCGTCCGGTCGAAGCGCTGCAGCCGTGCCGACACCATCAGCATCACATAGGCGGCGATGAAGCTCGTCTGCCCGATCACCACCAGATGCAGCCCACCCGAGACGCCCAGGCGCTGCCAGAACACCAGTGTGGCGATGCCGATGATGACGCCCGGCGTCAGCAGTGGCGACACCATCACGGCGTAGAGCAGGCCGCGGGCGCGCCGGTGGAGGCTGTCCAGCAGCAAGGCGGCGGCCACGCCCAGTGGCACTGACACGACCACGACCGCCACGCCGATCACGACGCTGTTGCGCAGGGCGAGCCACATCTACGTGTCGGCCGCCAGCACGCCGAACCAGCGCGTCGTCGTGCCCAGCCACGGCGTCACCGTCGGAAACCGGCTGGTGTTGAAGGTGGCGGCCGCCATGATGACCAGCGGAACGAACAGATAGACGAAGAACAGCACCAGATAGGCGGTCAGCAGCCAGGAGCCGGCGTTCTGACCCGCCGTCCTGTTCATTTCGCGATCTCGTCGAGCCCGACACGGAACACCCGCATCACCAGCATGATGAAGCCGATGCACAGCGCCAGCAGCACGAAGGCGTAGGCCGAGCCGCGCGGCCAGTCCTGGCCCTCGAAGAACCACTGGTAGATGGTTTCGGTGAACCAGCGCGTGCCCGGTGAGCCGAGCAGCGCCGGCACCACATAGGATGAGGCCGACAGCACGAACACCATCACGCACCCCACCGCAATGCCGGGCCGGGCATGCGGGATGACAATGCGGGCATGGATCCGCAGCGTGCCGGCGCCGAGGTCGCGCGCCGCCTCCACCTGGTTGCGGTCCAGCGTCTCGAGCGCGTTGTAGAGCGGAAACAGCATGAACAGCAGGAACGCGTAGGTCATGCCGACCAGCACGCCGGCCGAGCCCGACAGCCAGCGTACCGGCGCATCGATCAGGCCCGCGCCCTTCAGCACGGCGTTCAGCGGGCCGTTGTAGGCCAGCAGGATGTACCAGGAGAAGGTCCGCAGGATCTCGTTGATCCAGAACGGGATCACGAGCAGCAGCAGCAGGAACGCCGTGCGCTCCGGCGCGGCGACGCGGGCCAGATACCAGGCCACCGGATAGCACACGCACAGGCTGATCGCCGTCACCAGGCTGGCGCCCCAGATG
>JBMOJG010000782.1:0-2108 GCA_049316925.1 Alsobacter sp.
CCGTCGGGAAAGCGGGCGACCACCTTCACCTTCGGCTCGGACGACGCATCGGTCGTGTAGACGATGCCGAGCGGCGCCTCGCCGCGGGCCACGAAGCTCAGCGCGGCCCGCACATTCTCGCTCTGGGCGAGGCGCGGCTCCGCCAGCGTCCACAGGCCGAGGCTCTGCAGCGCAGCCTTGGCGTAGCGGCCGGCCGGCACGCTCGCCACCTCGCCGGTGGCGAGCCGGCCCGTCGGCCCGAGGGCGCCAGAGATGGCCGCGGCGGTGAGCGGCAGGTCGCGCAGCGCCGTATCGGCGGGAGCGATCACGACAAGCCTGTTGCCCAACAGGTTGAGCCGCGATTCAGGCTTCACCAGCCTGCGCTGCTGAAGATAGTCCATCCATTCGAGATCAGCCGAGGCAAACACATCCGCCGGCGCGCCGTTCTCGATCTGCCGTGCCAGTGCCGAGGATGCCGCATACGAGAACCGAACGGGGATTCCTGTGGTAGCCGTGAAGACCGGAGCCACCTCGTCGAGTGCCGTCTTCAGCGACGCCGCAGCAAACACTGTCAGCGGTTCTTCGACCACAAGCGCGTGACCAGCTGACCGATGCTGTCAGAGCAAACTGAAAAATCTCCGAAAGTGCTCATCCCAGCAGTCCTCAGGCCACGCAAAGGTGCCGCGACTCCGCCAAAGCGGCATTTCGGCGATCCTTGAATGTCTGCCTTTTGGCGAGGGTGCGCTCCGACGTGAAGTGAATGTGGATCGAGCCGTGCAGCGCGGCAAGTGTCTGCAGACTTTGCATCCGCCGGAAGCGGAGCATCACCCGATCCCAGCGTCGCAAAGGCTGATGGCTGTTCTCAGCTCGGTTGTTCAGCCAACGCCCAGGCGAGGTCTTGAAGCAACGGAGGATGCGGGGAGTGCCCATACGATGAAGGCTACCGGCACCCGCACCAGTCTCAATCCGCGCTTCATCTGGCAGAGCCTGTGCATCTAACGGCGCAGTCTGCGCTTGCAGACATCATCCCGGTCGGTCAGTTTTGCCGTCGTAGGTGCCGTCATCTGGCGAATGAGGGTGGAGATCGATCTTGGCTTCGGGATTGTTCGCGCTGCTCGACGATATCGCCGCGATCGCCAAGGTCGCGGCATCCTCAATCGATGATGTCGTAGCGCAGGCAACCAAGGCCGGCACAAAGGCAGCCGGCATCGTCATCGACGACGCGGCGGTGACGCCGCGCTACGCGGTGGGTTTCGCGGCCGCGCGCGAGCTGCCGATCATCTGGAAGATCGCGCTCGGATCGCTGAAGAACAAGTTGCTGTTCCTGCTGCCGGGCGCATTGATCCTCGCGCTCGTCGCGCCCTGGCTGATCACGCCACTGCTCATGATGGGCGGCGTCTATCTTTGCTACGAGGGTGCCGAGAAGCTCCTTGAGCTCGTCGTGCCTCATGCGGACGCGACGCCCGAGGAGGCCGTTGGGGCCTTGCTTGATCCCAAGCTGCTCGAAGAGCAAAAGATCGCCGGGGCAATCAAGACCGATTTCATTCTCTCGGCCGAGATCATGGCGATCACGCTGGCAACGGTCTCGACTGCGTCCTTCCAGATGCAGGCGATTGTGCTCGCGGTCGTCGGCATCGGCATCACCGTCGTAGTCTACGGCGCCGTGGCGCTGATCGTGAAAGCCGACGATATCGGGCTGGCATTGGCCAAGCAGTCTTTCGCGCCCGTTCGGGTGTTCGGACGGGGCCTGGTGATCGGCATGCCGTATTTCCTCTCAGTTCTCAGCGCGGTCGGGACGGCGGCGATGCTCTGGGTCGGCGGCGGCATTATCATCCACGGGCTGGAAGAGTTTGGCATGGCCGCGCTCGGCCATGCCAGTCACGGGCTGGCGATTGCGGCCGAAGCAAGGCTGCCACTGGGCGGTGTCCTGCAATGGCTGACGGGCGCGGTGTTCTCAGCCGTCTTCGGCCTGATCGTTGGCGGCATCGCGATCGTGGTGATGCACTATGCAGTTGGGCCAATGCTGAAGGGCATACGCAAGACCGACCAGCTGGCGTAAAGCTGACCGCTGCGCTGCAGTCGAGCCAGCTCGTGAAGCCCTTGACCGGGGTGGTGTCGGATCAAACGAA
>JBMOJG010000783.1:0-2108 GCA_049316925.1 Alsobacter sp.
GCCGAAGATCACGATGTCGTTCCACCCGTCGCCGCTGACGTCGCCGACCCAGGCGAAGAAGTTGTCGGAGTAGCCGGCCGGGTCGAACGGCTTGGGGGGCATGTATTCGTGACGGGTGGCGAAATCGGGACCGGCATACCACCACGGGCCGGCGACGATATCGGGTGTGCCGTCCCGGTTGACGTCGCCGACGGCCGCCCCCTCGGCGACGAACGTGTGGTCGAGGGCCCGCGTGGTGAAGGTCACCAGGGGCGGGGTGGCGTCAGCGGCTGCCGCGGGGGCGCATGCCACCGTCATCCACAAGAGCGCCGCCACCGGCCAGCAGGCATGGAACCGCATCTGGAAGCTCCCCGGGGACGGGGCCGGCCGACCGCGGCACGCGGATCGACCACGCCGCGAGTCGCGAGGCCAAGCCCCGGTAGGCAGCGTATCCCGTGGGAATAGCCCCGACAACGGCGGAGCCGGACGTCGCGCCACGACCCGACGATGAAGGAGATGCCTGGTCGCGCGTCCCACCGAAACTGACGCCCCCGTCGCCATCGTCTACGTGCCGACGCTCGACGCGGTGTCGAACCGGAAGGCCGTGCTGGTCCCTGTCGTCGCCGGTCGGCCGCTGCCACACCGGGGGGTATCGTTGCGGCGGGGCGGATCAGGTCTGGTCCACCGTGAAGGTGAGCCCGGCCCGGGTCTCGAGGCGCTGCACGAGGCGGTCGCCGAAGGCGGTGGCCGGCGTCCAGAAGCCGCCCGGTAGCGCCTCTTTCGGCGTGTCGGCGGCGAGGCACGCGGCCGACTGCAGCAGCATTCGCGCAGTCGAGCCGTAGCCGGGGTCGCGGTCGCCCGTGACCGTGCCACGCAAGCTCCGCCCGTCGGCAGTCTCTCCGTGGAGGCGGAGGTCGAAAAACCCGCGCTCCTGCGTCTCGGGGCTCGGCCCGTCGCCCGGCATCGGCAGCACCGTGCGCCGCAGCAGCGCCCGCAGCGGCCCGATCGCCGCCGCCCCGAGAAACGCCCCGAGGCACAGCGCCGTGCCCGTGGCGGCGAAGCGCCCGCGCCAGCCGCGCGCGGCGAGCACCGCCTCGTCGTAGCGGAAGTCGCGCCCGTAGCGCCAGCCGGAGAGGGCGTTGGACCGATGCACGACGCGGGTGTTGATCGGCGCCATCACGAACGGCGTGACCCAGGCGCCAAACGCCTCGTCGTACGCCGCGCCCGTCACGTCGGGCTGCCGCACCGTCGGGGCGTCGCGGCCGACGCAGAGCGCGTAAGGGTCGGCGAGCAGCGCGCGAATCGTGCTGTCGCGGCCGGCCTCCTCGAGCACGTTGAGCAGGCTCGCCACCGTCACGCCCGACACGCCGCCCCGTGCCTTCCTCACGCGCAGCCGCACGCGCGCAAGCGGCACGCCGAAGCGGCGGAGAGCCTCGCGCTCGAGCACGTGCACGCCAAGATCGGAGGGAATGGAGTCGAATCCGCAGCAGTGCACGATCCGGGCGCCGCTCGCCCGGGCGGCTGCCTCGTGGCGCTCGATCATGCGCCGCATCCACGGCACCTCGCCCGTCAGGTCGACGTAATCGGTGCCCGTCTCCGCACGGGCTTGCAGCAGCGGCTCTCCGTAGAGGGCATAGGGACCGACCGTCGAGACGACGACCCTCGCCTCGCGGCACAGGGCGCGCATGGCGTCGCGGTCGGACGCGTCGGCGACGACGACGGGCAGCCGCGCCGCCGCGGGGCCGAGTGCGGCCCGGAGCGAATCGAGCTTCGCCAGCGCGCGGCCGGCGATGGCCCAGCGCAGGTTGCCACTGGGCCCGCCCGAACCGTCGGCTCCAAACTCCTCGAGCGCCCGGTGCGCCACGATCTGGCCGACGAAGCTGGTGGCGCCGAAGACGACGATGTCAGGCATGGTCCGCTCCGGGGTTCAGTGATGTCCGCACACAGGCCGGTCGAGAGCCTCGCCGCTGCAGCTGGGCGTGGCTGCGGTCGCGCGACGGCGGTTCATCCGGGATCCTCACGGCGGAAGCCGGGGGAACCCGTAGTCTGCCGCAGCGGACGGGGAATCCGACAACCAGCCTAGAGAAGCCAAGCGGGCGCCATCTTCTCGAACTTGGGCCGTGCCGCTC
>JBMOJG010000784.1:0-2102 GCA_049316925.1 Alsobacter sp.
CCGGTGATCGTCGAGCGCATCGGTGATGTGCTCCGCCAGATCCAGTCGACCGAGAAGCTCACCGTCGTGCTGGCCGAGCAGAACGCCTCCTGGGCGCTGTCCATCGCCGATGACGCACTGATCATCGAGCTCGGCCGCATCGTCATGCGCGGCCCGGCCGCCGAGGTGGCCGCGGATCCGCAGATCCGCAAGGCCTATCTGGGGATCTGAGCCCGTCAGGGCTTCGGCAGGATGGTCTCTGGCAGCGTCGCGGCGTACCGCGCGATATCGCCCGGGTTGGTGATCCACAGCCGGTCGCGATGCTTCAGCACGTGCTCGACGGCGCGCCTGTAGGCCCGCAGCCGGAACGGCTGGCCGATCACGAAGGGATGCACCGAGATGCCGAACACCAGCGGCCGCTTCTCCGACTGCGCCAGCATCTCGTCGAACTGGTCGATGATCATCGCCTCGAAATCGCGGCCGGAATGCTGGCGGAACACCAGCGCCGGGCTGTCGTTGATCTCCAGCGGATAGGGGACGGACAGGATCGGCCCGGAGCGGGTGCGCATCCAGAACGGCTGGTCGTCGGCCGGCCAGTCCATCACATACCCGTAGCCGGCCTCCTTCAGCAGATCGAGCGTGCAGGAACTCTGGGCCAGATAGGGACCGAGCCAGCCCTGCGGCGCCTGGCCGGTCGTGCGCGTGATGGTCTCGGTGGTCTCGGCGATGAGCCGCGCCTCGTCCGCCTCCCACAGGCCGTCCTGCCGCTCGGCATTGGTGCGGCCATGCCCGACAATTTCGTCGCCGCGGGCCCGCAGCCGTTCGGCGATGTCGGGGTACAACTCCAGCGCCAGCGAGTTGACATTGTGCGAGGCCGGCAGGCCGTACGCGTCGAGCAGGTCGAAATAGGACCACAGGCCGACCCGGTTGCCATAGTCCCGCCAGGCATAGTTGCGCTGGTTCTGCGGCGCCGTGCCGGTGGCGCTGTCGGACCCAAGCCCGGCCCGGAAGGCGAAGACCTCGATATTGTTGCAAAACGTCACCGCCAGGCGCGTGCCGTTCGGCCACTCATAGGTGGGCCGGCGGTGGATGGCGCTGTAGGCGTAGCGATCGTGGCTGGGTAGCATCATCGGCGGCGGCCCCCGGACTGGCGCAGCGGCGGGCGACGCCGCACGAGTCTTGACAGCCGTCCCGGCCATCGTCAACTGTCGACAGCCGCCGTTCGCGGGGTGCCACGGCCGGGCGCCGGCAGGACCTCGCGCGGCAGGTTCAAGCCGGCCCGAGGAGAACGCCCATGTCCGCAGCCGTCAGCGAACCCGGTCCGGCGACCCCTGAAGCGATCGGTGCGGGGCTCGAGGCATTGTGCGGCTGGGCGGCGGGCCTCGACATCGCCGACATTCCCGAGCCGGTCCGGCGCCGCGCGGTGTTGATCCTGGCCGATGACATCGCCGCCATCGTGGCAGCGCGCGACGAGCCGCAGGTACGAGCGCTGCAAGCCCGCCAGCTTGTCCGCTCGGGTCCGGCCGAATCGACAATTTTTGCCGCCACGCCACTGCGGGCCGACCGCGCCTCCGCCGCCGTCGCCAATGGCGCAGCGGCTGACTGGTGCGAACTCGACGAGGGCTATCGCCGGGCCACCTGCCACGCCGGCCTCTACACCATCCCGGCACTGATTGCGGAAGCCGAGGCGAGCGGCGCGACGACGCTGGAGACGATTCGCGCGCTGATCATCGGCTACGAGATCGCCGCCCGTTTCGCCCGCACCTTCCCGCAGAAGGCGTTGGTGCTGCACCCTCACGCCTCCCTGGCTGCGGTCGGTGCCGCGGCGGGCGTCGCCGCGCTGCGCCGGCTCGATCCGGCGACCTTCGTGGCGGCGGTCTCGTCGGCCTCCACCATGGTGGCGCCCGGCCCCTACACCCATGCGGTCGAGGGCGCGCTGGTGCGCAATGTCTGGCCTGCCGCCGGCGCCTGGTGCGGCCTGCAGGCCGTGGAATGGGCCGAATGCGGGATCGGCGGCCTGCCGTCCTCGCCCTATCACGTCTTCGCCGCCGCGTTCGGCTCGATACCGGTCCCCGCCGAACTCACGGACGGGCTGGGCCGTGAGTTTGCCGTGTCGGACGGCT
>JBMOJG010000785.1:0-2098 GCA_049316925.1 Alsobacter sp.
GCACGCGTCCAAGTTCATTCTTTCCCTCCTGGCGCATCATCATCCCCCAGTAACCGCCGTTGCGGAGCGTGGGATCCTCGCCGTGATAGTGCACGCTGTAGCCAATGTCGATGGCCCAGCCGGCGGCACGGTCACTGGGCATGATGCGTGGGTTGCCAATTGGCATGAACCGGCCGCCGTCGGGATGATCGACGGGTTTCTGCGCCAGCTGACTCGCGGCCAGAAGCCCGTACATGTTGAGCGCATGCACAGCCGGCATGAGTGCCGCGAGCCCCACGCCGCTGGCCACGGCACCACTCACCAGCAATCCCGCGGCCGCGGTAAGCCCAACACCCGTGGCAATCGCCTTCACGCGCCGCCGTCCGAACTGATCGCCGTAACGCCATGCCGCGAACTCAGGGCGCTGTGGTTCTCCGATCCGCACGAGCTCCGTTCCGTCGTTCAGACGGGCGAGTCCGATATTGTCGGTGCTCACGCGCACACGCGTATCGCGGAACGCACGCTCACTCTGTTCGATCGCTTCCCAGCGCTCTTCGAAGGGGGTGAGGTTCCACCGCTCGCAGCTGCGGCATACCACCCACAGCCTGCCCTTGCGCGCATCGAAGGCGAGTCGCCGTCCGATGGGTAGCGCTTCGATGGACTCGTTGGCGCCGAGTGACTTCCGGCAGTGGATGCAGGTGGAGTACATCAGCGCTCCCGCAGCTTGTTGAGCTGATCATGCATCGACGCGGGGAGAAACATGTCGTCGGCGATTTTGGCGATCTGCTCGGCTTCGGCCCACGCGAGTTCGAGCGCGGCGAGTTCGCCGTCCATCGCACGCCGTTCGCTCTCCTCGTGCAGCGCCATCTCGAGGGCGAGGCGGTCGCGTGGCGCGAGCGAATGCAGGGCGCCGGGGAGCTTTTTCACGACCTTTCGCTCGTAGCGTCCGAACCACGCACTCGTGCCGGCACCCCAACGCTCATCGCCCACTTTGGCCCCGACACGCTGTTGCACCGAGGTCAGGACACGAAGGGGATCGCCCACCTCGTCAAGCAACGAGACCGCATCCTGCACTTGGACACGTGATCCACCGAAGCGATTGACCGTCGGCAGCAGCCGCGCCGCCGCTTTCATGGCGTCATCGCCGACCAGTAGGTGTGTGCCCGTGACGGACTCCAATCGCAACTGCAGCGGTCCGCCATCAGCCCCGCGCATGAGCGAGCTCATTCGTGCGTGCTTGCGTTGCACGTTAACCAGCTCTCCATCGGGCAGCGCAATTTTGCCAATAGAGACACTTTGCCGCCCGTTGATCAGCGCGTCCCAGATGCCGCCATTGGCGTAAAAGCCGGCAAAGCTCCCCACGCTCACTCCCACAGCGACCATCCCGCCAAGCACTGCCGTCGCGCTACCGACCACCGCACCCGTAATCAGCAGCTGCCGCTTCCTGCGCCGGCCGAACTGATCGCCATAGCGCCACGCCGCCATTTCGGGGCGCTGCGGCACACCGATGCGAATGAGATCGACGCCTTCTTTCAGGCGGGCCAGTCCCACGTTGTCAGTGCTCACCCGCAGGCGGCTGTCGCGGAAGCGGCGCTCCATGGCCTCGATGGCCTCCCAACGCTCTTCAAGCGGCGAGAGGTTCCAGCGGTCGCAGCCCCGGCACACCACCCACCGCCGGCCCTTGGCGGCGTCGAAGGCCAGCTGAGAGCACACCGGGAAGGTCTCGAAGGCCTCGTTCCGGCCCAAATCGCCCGTGCAGTGGATACATGTGGTGAACATGCTCCCTTAAATTACTGGGATGACGCAGCCCGTGTATCTGGATCACGCCGCCACCACGCCGGTGCGCGACGAAGTCATGGCCGCCATGGCGCCGTTCTTCGGCGCGCGCTTTGGAAATCCCTCCAGCGTGCATCGCTGGGGGCGCGAGGCGCGCGTGGCGCTTGACGAGGCCCGTGAGCGGCTGGCCGCGTGCCTCGGCGCCCATGCCGACGAAGTGTGCTTCACGTCAGGAGGCACCGAGGGGGACAACTTCGCCATCCTGGGCCCGTTCCGGACGCTGCGCGCACACGGGCGCGATGTCGCCATCAAGCGTGCCCACATCGAATCCGCCACCGTGCTT
>JBMOJG010000786.1:0-2097 GCA_049316925.1 Alsobacter sp.
ATAGCCGGGCGGTCCATAAACTCCATGGCGACCGGCACGATGCCGGCGGCGATGATGGCGGCCACGCAGGCGCCGGCGGCCTCGCTGGTGTCGAAGCCGAACAGGACCGGACGCGCCCCCTCGGCGGCGCGCAGGATCCGGACGGTCGCCTCGGTGACCACGCCGAGCTGTCCCTCCGAGCCGACGACGAGGCCGAGCAGGTCGTAGCCCGGCGCGTCCATGGCGTCGCCGCCAATGTCAACGACGGTGCCGTCCATCATCACCATGCGGACGCCAAGGACATTGTTGGTGGTCACGCCATATTTCAGGCAGTGCGCGCCACCCGAGTTCATGGCGATATTGCCGGCTATCGTGCAGGCGAGCTGCGAGGACGGATCCGGCGCGTAGAAGAACCCCTCGGCGGCCACCGCATTGCTGATCGCCAAATTGGTGATACCGGCCTGGACCCGGATGGTCCGGTCGGCGAAATTGACGTCGAGCACACGGTTCATCTTGGAGACGCCGAGAACCACCGCGTCCTCCTGCGGGATGGCCCCGCCACACAGCGAGGTGCCGGCCCCGCGCGGCACGACCTTGACGCTCTCGCGATGGCAGAAGGCCAGCACGGCGGCCACCTCCCGGGTGGTCGACGGCAGCACGACGGCCAGCGGCAGGCGTCGGTAGGCGGTGAACCCGTCGGTCTCGAAGACGCGTCGCTCATCCTCGCTGGTCACGAGCGCGTCTGCCGGGACGAGCCGTGCGAGACCGGCGACGATCGCGTCGCGTCGCGCAAGAATGGACGGATCGGGCGTCGGAAAGGCGATGCCGCTCATGGCGGGTCTCCCTGCGTGGTCTGCGGCACCCGATCGGCTGGACACTCTAGCCTAAGCCTGCCGAAGTTTCAGGCTGGCCAGGTGCCCAGGACCGTTTCCCCCAGGAAACCATCCCATCCGCGTCGCCAGCGCTGTCATGCCGATCTCGACAGTTTTGCGCGCGTCGTCAAGGCCGGGCCGGCGTGGCGGCACGGCGTGGAGGTGAATTGCGGTCGGCCGTGATCTCGCAACAATTGCAGTATTGTATACTGCGCGCAGGCCGCCCACCGTCTAGGCAGGGGGCCGCGATTGTGCCAGATATCGCGGCGTAGCGCCCATGCTGCGACCATCGGCCGGTCTCGTACGTTGATGTGTCGTGCTAAATCCAGTCTGGCGTTCGTGCCGCACCAATCGGGGTTCCGTCCATGTCGAAAATGCTTGCCACCCTCGTCTTCGCGACGCTTGCCCTGTCGGCCGGCCAGGCCGCCGCCCAGGATGCAGCCGCCGGCGAGAAGACCTTCCTGAAATGCCGCGCCTGCCACCAGATCGGCGAGACGGCCAAGAACGGCGTCGGCCCGATCATGAACGGCCTGATCGGCCGCAAGTCGGGCACAGTCGAGGGCTACAACTATTCGGAAGCGAACAAGAACTCCGGCATCACCTGGGACGAGGCCACGTTCCGCGAATACATCAAGAATCCGAAGGCCAAGATCCCCGGCACCAAGATGGTGTTCGCCGGCATCCAGGCCGACTCCGAGATCGACGGGCTGATCGCCTACCTCAAGCAGTTCGACGCATCCGGCAAGAAGAAGTAACAGACAACGGCGATGGTGGCCGGGGTGACCCGGCCCCGCCTGCCGCGGGTGCGGGATCGTCACCCGCCGCGCTGACGCGACGTTTCGCCGCGCTGCGTCTAAGGTGTTGCTTCACCGCTCCGGCGAATGCGGCGCACCACCGCCCAGACGCCGAGAATGGCCAACGGCACGGCTGCGGCCGTGGCCGTGCCGGCATCGACCGGCAACAGGCCGACGTCGCTCAGTCCCTTGAATACATAGGCGGCCAGGCCGACCACGTAGTAGCTGATCGCTGCGACGGAGAGGCCCTCGACGGTCTGCTGCAGACGAAGCTGCAGGCGGGTGCGTTCGTTCATGGCGCTCAGCACGTCGCGGTTCTGGCGCTCGATCTCGACATCCACCCGGGTGCGCAGAAGGTTGGCGGCGCGGCTGAGCTTCTCCGACAGCTGATGCTGGCGCTCCTCCAGCATCGTGCAGGTGCGCATGGCCGGCGCCATGCGGCGGGACAGGAA
>JBMOJG010000787.1:0-2095 GCA_049316925.1 Alsobacter sp.
AGACCGGCAAGCGCAAGGCGATCATTGAGCAGGCGCAGGCGGGGGCACTTCCGGCAGCGCCGGATTTCTCCAAGCCGACCCACGCGCGGTTTAGGGCGAAGCTCGCCAAGCTTGTGGCGCTTGCCGAGGCGGGCGATGTCGAAGGCCTGAAGGCCCTCGCGATCAACCCGGTCTCGACCAGCCCGAAGGCGATGGCGCGCTATCGCAATTTGGCGATCATCGCCATCGAGGCACGACGCACGGCCGCATGATCGCGCTGCCGTCGGATCCATCCGCCGCCGGGACATCGCCCGATCGATCCATGGAGGCGCGAACCCGCGAACCGGGGGTGCGAACCCGGTTCGCGCCTTTGCCGCTGGCGCAAGCCCGCGCTGATGCCGCCCGCATAGGTTGAGTGCGGGGAAGAACCTAGAAGGGGAGGGTTCCGGCGGCTTCGGGGCGCCTGAGTGCGTCGAATGCGCGTTGTCGTCGTGGTGTCGATGCCGGCACCCCTCGCGACCATGCCGACACGCATGGCTTTTCAGCCCGGAGCATGTCTCGATCGACGTTTGGCAAACTTGCGTCAGTACGCGCCTGCCGAGCGTGGTCCCGAGCCGCCCTCACGGCGGCGAATGTGCGTTGAAGTCGCCTTTGTGCGCGAGAGCGGCGCGCCATGCCAGCGCCTTCGAAGCGGCCGGGCCGGAATTCGGTCACGCCCGAGGGGATGCGGCCCGAGCGCGGCAGCACCGCCCAGCCGGTTCGGGTGCCGAGATCAAGGGCCAGGATCGTCCGCGACGGCGGTGGCGTCACGGCGGGCGCAGGCGGGATGGCGGGGCTTGCGAGGGCGAGGGCAGGCATGGGTTGCTCCTGGGCTAGACCAGGATATCGTCGCCGCGGTCCCAATCGATCGGCGGCTTGGTGGATGACGGTCCGGGGCGTGGATTGAGCAGCGGCGCGCGCGACTCAGGGGAGCCCACAGGGCGGCGTTTGCGGTTTTTGGCGGGTACCCCAGCGGCGGCCTGCGTTTCGCGCCCTGTGGCCACGACAGGGGCCCTGGAATCGAATCTGATGGCGGCGGTCGCCCCGGCCGGTCCGGTCGCCTCGATCCCGGTCCCGGGCCGCACGGTTTCCCAGATCGTGGGCAAGATCGGTCTCCAGCCTGCGGCGAGCGCGGCCGCGTCGAGTTCGTTCCAGGCCCGCAGCATCGCTTCGGCCTGGGCCGAGACCGCGGCCGGACCACCTGAGCGGATCGCCGCATGGCGCGCGGACCTTGACGATCTTGACCTCGGCATCGGACAGCAACGGGCGCAGGCGCTCCATGCCGAGCGCGCGGATGGCCGCCGCCTTGTCGAAGCGCCGGGTCGACCGCGCCGTGACGGTGGCCAGATGCTGTTCGCCGGTGAGCGAGCAGGCGCCCGCCAGGATGGCCGCGCGCAGAGTGTCCGCGCGTTCCTGCAGGTGACGGATCGTGGCGCGACTGTCGGCCAGTTCATCGACCGGGTATCGGTTCATAATCATGGTTCGATTCTCCTCTCAAATCCCACCGACCAAAGGTCCGCGCAGCGCGAGGCGCTGAACCCCGCCAGGGGCGGCGAAGCCGAAGCGCCTCGCGCGCATGCGCGGAAGGGGGGTACGGGGGGAAACAAGCCCCGCTGACCCCCGCAAACCCCCGCGCCAATGATTTCAGCGCGTTAGACCCCCAACCCCCGCAAGCCCCGCACACATCCCGCGGAAGGAAAATCAATGACTTAGCGGGCGTCTCGTCCAACCCCCGCACAACCCCCGCAGCCCTGCGCAGGACCGGTGGCTGGTTGGAGAGGGGAAGTCGCGACTGATCCCGGTTCCATGCGGACCATGCGGCTGCGACCTGCTCGAGGATCACCTCGCGGACCCGTTCGGCCCGGTCGTCGGCGGTCTCCGTGGTGGAGGTATCAGCGGGATTGACGGGCACGAGAACGCCGACCTCCTCGCCGTTTGCGATCGCGATCGACTTGCGTTCGACCCAGCGGGCTGGGCGGGGCAGGGCGGACCAGACTGCCCCGAGCGGGAAAGAACGGCGGTGATACGGACACCCGGCAGGTCCGTCTTGGCCCTCACGTCGTCCCAGAAGCGCTTG
>JBMOJG010000788.1:0-2095 GCA_049316925.1 Alsobacter sp.
CAGAGGCGGCGAGCCGTTACCATCGAACCAGACCCGCATCTTGCCCATCTTCAAAGGCATATAGCGGTGCCCATCCACGGTGGGTATGTATCCGGGGTGAGCATTTATCAAACCCCCGCCAGAACGTTCGCCATTGTTGGTGCCGGATTGGCGGGGCTGGCCTGTGCAGACCAACTGGCCGCAGCCGGCCATCACGTCACCTTGTTTGACAAGGCTCGTGGGCCGGGTGGCCGGATGGCGACTCGCCGGATGCCAACAGGGCTTGGAGATGCCAGCTTTGACCATGGCGCGCAGTATTTCACGGCGCGCAGCCCGGAATTCCGGGCTTTGGTGGCGCGGTGGGAGGCGCTGGGGCTTGCCGCCCGCTGGCCCGAAGCCGGGGCCGATGCCTGGGTAGGTGTGCCATCCATGAATGCACCCGTCAAAAACATGGCGGCCGCGCATGATGTGCATTGGTCTGCCCGGGTCGATGCGCTCTTGCGCGACGCGGCAGGGTGGAGCCTGCAGGGCGAAGGGCTATCCGGGCAGTATTTTGACACGGTGGTTATTGCCTTGCCCGCCGAGCAGGCGGCGGTGCTGCTGGAGCCTTGGGACGCTGCCATGGCGCAGCAGGC
Organism: Alsobacter sp.; assembly: GCA_049316925.1. Classification (GTDB taxonomy): domain Bacteria; phylum Pseudomonadota; class Alphaproteobacteria; order Rhizobiales; family Beijerinckiaceae; genus Alsobacter. The sequence goes on from JBMOJG010000788.1 coordinate 615, forward strand.
GGCCGCCACCCGGTCTGACCCGTGCTGGACTGCGATGATTGCGCTGGCTGGGACTCTGCCAACGGGCAGCATGACGCTAAGGGATTGCGGACCGATTGCCTGGGCGGCCTGTAACTCGAGCAAGCCGGGCCGAACGGGGCCGCAAAGCTGGGTTATACAGGCCACGCCCGCGTGGTCCCACGAGCATCTCGAAGCCGATGCTACATGGGTGACGCAGGCCTTGCTGTCCGGTCTGGCCGATTGCCTGCAGATCGCGATCCCTGACCCCGTTTGTGCCACGTCGCACAGGTGGCGTTATGCGCGATCGGGCGCGCACGGCGCGGGTCTGTTGCACAATCCCGCACTGGATTTGGGGGTTTGCGGAGATTGGCTGATCCGCCCAAGGGTTGAGAGCGCCTGGCAATCTGGCACGCTGTTGGGGGAGCGTCTCTCGGGGCAAAAAGCGTTGGACCATCTATGAAACCCCGGCCAGTTCCACCCGCTGCAGGCCATGAGAGCGTCTGGGGGTATCCACGTCCGGCGATCGCAGAGTTCAGTTCTGCCCGTATCGTCATATGCCACGCGGGCCGGATCATTGCGGACACCTGTTCCTCGATCCGGACCCTGGAGACCAGTCACCCGCCAAGCTATTACATCCCCCTGTGTGACATCGCCCCGAACTGCCTGCGTCCTTCAGACGGGGCATCGTTCTGCGAGTGGAAGGGTTCAGCCGTTTACCGGGATGTGGTGATCGGCGATCAAACCCTGAAGCGTGTCGGCTGGACCTACCCGAAGCCGACAGCAGCCTTCGAGATCCTGCGCGATCACATTGCCTTCTACGCCGCACCCTTTGACCAGTGCACCGTGGACGGGGAAGAGGTCATTCCCCAGGCTGGCCCGTTCTACGGCGGCTGGATCACGGCTCGGCTGGCAGGTCCCTTCAAGGGTGGCCCGGGCAGTGAGGGCTGGTGAGAGTATGACCGGTAAAGACTCCAATGGTCGTGGCCGCGCTGTTCCACGAGGTCGATTGTCACGCTTTGGACAGTTCGGGCGTCTCGCAGGGTCCGTGGCGGGGGGTATGCTTGCCGAGGGGGCCCGGCGGCTCGCGACCGGAGAACGTCCGCAGTTTCGCGACATGCTTCTGACCCCGGCCAATGTCGGCCGGGTCGCTGACCGACTGTCCCATCTGCGGGGAGTCGCGATGAAACTCGGGCAGATGATCTCGATGGATGCGGGCGACCTGTTACCGGCCGAGTTAACCGAAATCATGGGCCGGCTTCGGGACAGCGCCCACCATATGCCGCCCGCCCAGCTGCAGGGTGTTCTTGCACGGGAGTGGGGGTCTGACTGGCGGGCGCGGTTCAGCAGCTTCGAGCTGCGCCCGATAGCGGCGGCCTCCATCGGTCAAGTTCACCGTGCGATCACCCGCGACGGCCGGGAACTGGCGATCAAGGTCCAGTATCCCGGTGTGCGTGAAAGCATCGATGCCGACGTCGACAACG
>JBMOJG010000789.1:0-2082 GCA_049316925.1 Alsobacter sp.
GCAGCGCCGACTGCGTCTTCGGCGGCGTGCGATTGATCTCGTCGGCGAGGACGATGTTCGAGAAGATCGGTCCCTTCACGAACCGCAGCGCGCGCGAGCCCGTGGCCTTGTCCTCCTGGATCACCTCGGTGCCGGTCATGTCGCTCGGCATGAGGTCGGGCGTGAACTGGACGCGCGAGAACTGGAGGCTGAGCGTCTTCGACAGGCTCGAGACGAGCAGCGTCTTCGCGAGACCCGGCACGCCTTCGACAACGGCATGGCCGCCGCAGATGATGGCGAGGATCGCCTGGTCGACGACCTCGTCCTGGCCGACGATCGACTTGTGCACCTCGCGGCGGACACGGTCGATCGCCCGGCGGACCTCGGCGACCCCCGTGACGAGGTCAGGCCAGCTCGGCGACAGGGCCGGTTCGGCAATGGCCCATTGGTTGGAGGGGGTCGCGTTCGGATGGTGGATGTTGGTCGGGTCCGACATGGTGGATGTACCTAGCCTCTCCCTGTTGTTTCGGCTTCGGCGAACCCCTCGGGATACGCCCTTCAGGGAGAAAACCGAAGGTTGTCCCAATCGGCTCGGCGAACGGGCCGGATTTCCGCTGTCCGTGCGTTCGCCGACTGGGGCCGACACCCCGACCAACCGCCGCTGAAAGGCCGCATTGCGCGTAGCCTGCGAGTATAGGGTTCGCCCCGTTGAGCCATGCCTGAACTGCCCGAAGTTGAGCACCTCCGACGATCACTCGACCCATGGGTCGTGGGTGGTCGATTTGGGCGGGTCTCCGTGCGCCGGCGGAGCGTCGTGTCGTTCGCGAGCGACAAGCGACGAGATGACCTCGACACCGCGCTTCTCGCCGACGCGACGATTGTTGCGACGCATCGACGCGGCAAGCAGATGGCCCTCGAAGCGTCGAACGGCCGCGTGCTCGTGATCCAGCTCGGGATGACCGGCTCGGTGACCATCGAGCGGGGAAGCCACCCGCGCGGGATGGAGTCAAAGCACCGACATGTCCTCTGGAACTTCACGCCTGCAGCGCACACGCTCCGCGCCGCTGGCATCGAGACCGCAAGTCCTTGGCGGCTTGCCTTCAGAGATCCGCGTCGATTCGGTGGCTTGACGGCCTACGAATCCTTAAGCGACCTACAAAAAGTCTGGGCGACTCTTGGACACGATGCCACCAACCCGTGTGCCGCGCTGCTCCGGGCCGCAACGGAGAAGTCCAAGCGCCCGATCAAGTCATCTTTACTCGATCAGGCTGTGATCGCCGGCCTTGGAAACATCTACGCCGACGAATCTCTGTTCGGCGCGCGGATCCATCCGCTTCGGCTGTGCAACTCGCTGACTGATAAAGAGTTTAAGCAACTCACTTCGAACATCCGACGGATCATCAATGCGGCGATCGAGGCCGGAGGCTCAACCCTTCGCGACTACCGGGACGCCTTCGGGCAGCCCGGCGACGCCGTCCAAGCCCACCAGGTCTACGGACGCGCCGGACTGCCCTGCCTGGCCTGTGGCGCGATCCTCGAGGGCTTCCAGCTCGGCGGCCGAACGACCGTTGCCTGCCCGCGCTGCCAAGACTTATCCACAAAGCCCCGCGACGCGATCGCCTGACGGTTTCTCGTGATATCCACAATTCTCAGGCGAGCCGTACCTGCGCCAACGCTGCCGAGAACAAGGAGCTTTGAGGCGAGAAGGATCCCCGATCTGGGTGGGAACCATCTCTTAAGTAATCTCTCTACCTACCTAGTAAAAGGGCCTGTTGGTATCCGCATAAGCCGCGGAGCATCAACAGAAGTCCATGTAAGGCATGAACTTAGAATCACGCGCGCGTTCGGGAAACCTGACAACAGGCTGTCGATTGGCTTCGGTTTGATTCTGTTGCCGGAGCTCGAACCCGCCAAACCCAGCCCCGAAGGTCCCTGTCAGGTTGTCCACATACGGTTGAAAGCGGGCTTGGGGACAGTCCCCAACAGGATGTCCACAGCGGCTGAGAGTCAGCGTGACGCTCGCTGCAGGAGGTCCTGCTCGATGCGATCGACCTCTGCCTGGAGCTTCTGGTCGGCGCTGGCCTTCTCTTCGATCGTCCGCAC
>JBMOJG010000790.1:0-2081 GCA_049316925.1 Alsobacter sp.
ACTTCCTCATCGTGCTGCCGCTGCTCGGCCTGTTCGAGACGCCGCGGCGCCTGCCAGCCTCGATCGCCGAGGCCGTGCTGGGCAAGGGGGGATCGGCGAATGCGATGGCGGCAGGTGCCGCCGCGGCGCCGAACACCAAGGGCTGAGCGGGGACCTGCCATGATCAAGACCTCACGAGCCGGTCTCGCTGCCGGCGCCCTGGCGCTCGGCCTTCTGGTTGCAACTCCGGCATTGGCCGCCGGGAGCGTCGAGGTTCCGCCACGACAGAGCTGGAGCTTCGCCGGCCCGTTCGGCCAGTTTGACGCCACGCAGCTTCAGCGCGGCTTCAAGGTCTACCGCGAAGTGTGCTCGAACTGCCATTCGATGAGCCTCATCGCGTTCCGGAACCTGTCTGCACGCGGCGGTCCGGAGTTCTCCGAAGGCCAGGTCCGCGCGCTCTCGGCCGAGTACAAGGTCAAGGACGGTCCCAACGACTCCGGCGACATGTTCGAGCGGCCGGGCCGCCCGGCGGACCGGATCCCGGCGCCCTTCGCCAACAAGCAGCAGGCCCAGGCCGCCAATGGCGGTGCCTATCCGCCCGACCTCTCGGTCATTGCCAAGGCGCGCACCTATGAGCGTGGGTTCCCCTGGTTCGTATTCGATATGTTCACCCAGTTCCAGGAGCAGGGCCCGGACTATCTGACGGCGCTGCTGACGGGCTACTCCGATCCGCCGGCGGGCTTCGATGTGCCGGCTGGCAAGTACTACAACAAGTACTTCCCGGGCCACATCATCTCGATGCCGGCGCCGCTGGCCGACGGTCAGGTCGACTATCCGAAGGACGCCAATGGCCGTCCGCAGGCCCCCGAGACGACGGTACAGTATGCCAAGGACGTGACGGCGTTCCTGATGTGGACGGCGGAACCTCACCTCGAGGCGCGCAAGCAGCTTGGCCTCAAGGTGATGCTGTTCCTGCTCGTGTTCGCGAGCCTGCTCTACTACACGAAGAAGAAGATCTGGTCGAAGGTCGAGGGGCACGCCCACGCGTGAACGGCTGACACCATGTTCGACGCAAAAGGCCCTGGAAACGGGGCCTTTTTGCTGACAGGGGCTGCTTTCCGGCCATCCTGAAGGACAATCTCCACGTTTGCCAGGCAGGCTCTCGACGAGGGCCGCGGTGGTGCTGCCCTGTTCCTCCAGGAGCCGAGAATGCCGGGCGCCGACCTGTGGGCCTTGCTCCAGAGTTCCATTGCGCCTGTCGCTGACCAGACCGTGGTCGGCATTGCTGCGTTCCTGCTGCTGCGCTTCGGAGCGCGCGTGTCCGCGTCGCGAAGTTCGCTGGGCAGCATGGCCGCCGGCGGCCTCGCCACGCTGGTCATCACGCGCGACGCGGCTGGCCTCCATGTGCACCCGGGCCTGCTTCTGCTCGTCGGCCTGATCGTCGTTCTGTTCGGAGCGATGGTGGGTGTCATGGCGGTGCTGAAACGGTCCGAGGACGCCTGATCCGCCGCAGGTGAAAGGCCGATGTCTCTGCCGCGTGACAATGACTGCGGCATCGTCCACATCTGGCAGAGTTTTCGCGTCGAGACGATGCGATCCGGGAGGGCGACGATGGCGAAGGCGGTTCTGGGAATCATCGGCGGGTCGGGCATCTATGATCTGCCCGGCCTTGAGGACGTGCGCGAGGAAATGGTGCAGGGACCGTGGGGGCCACCCTCCGACGTGCTGCGCCGCGGACGCCTCGGCTCCACCGAGATCGTTTTCCTGCCGCGACACGGGCGCGGACACCGGTTGCCACCATCCGACATCAATTACCGGGCCAATATCGATGCGTTGAAGCGCGCCGGTGTGACCGACATCGTGTCGCTGTCGGCCTGCGGGTCGTTCAAGCCCGAGCTTGTGCCGGGCCTGTTCCTGCTGGTCGACCAGTTTGTCGACCGGACGCACCGGCGCGAAAGCAGCTTCTTCGGGACGGGGTGCGTTGCCCATGTGTCGATGGCGCACCCGGTCGGCCCGAAGCTGGTCGAGCGCCTGCTGGCGGCGGCCACCGCCGAGGACATCGCCATCCGCAAGGGCGGCACCTATGTGTGCATGGAGGGACC
>JBMOJG010000791.1:0-2078 GCA_049316925.1 Alsobacter sp.
CTCGCTGTCACCCTGTGCCGCCACGGCGGCCATCAGGGCGGTCTCGGTGGCGCCAACCGATGGTGACCCGAAGACGATGCGGCCGCCGCGCAGCCCGCCCTCCGGCGCCCTCGCGTCGATGGTGCCGGCGTCGAGCGAAATCGTGCAACCGAGCGCCGCCAGCGCCTTGAGGTGCAGGTCTACCGGCCGCGCGCCGATGGCGCAGCCGCCCGGCTGCGACACCCGCGCATGGCCGAATCGACCGACCAGTGGCCCCAGCACCAGCAGGGTGGCGCGCATCCGCCGCACCACATCGTAGGGTGCTTCGGCGTTGACGGCCGCACTGGCGTCGAGCGTCACCGCCGCCGCGCCGCGCCGGGTCACGCCGACGCCGTAGTGCCCCATCAGGGTCAGCATCGAGCGGATGTCGACCACGTCGGGCAGGTTGGTCAGCGTCAGCGGCGCGGCCGACAGCAAGGCCGCCGCCATCTGCGGCAGGGCGGCGTTCTTCGCCCCGCAGATGCTGACCGCACCCTCGAGCCTGTGCCCACCCTCGATCAGCAGCTTTTCCATGCAGGGACCTCCCGGCCGCGGTTGCCGACCATGAAGTGGTATACTATTGGTCTTGTCAATGGTGCCGCGCACCGCCGCGCGCGGGGGCCGGCAGAGTCGGGAGGTCGCATGACCGAACATCCGTCCGCCGGATCCCCGGATGCGCCGCGTCCGCAGGCCGGACCCGCGCGTCTGGCCATCATCACCCCCCGTTTGTTCGACGGCGACACCGTCCGGGGTCCCGCCGCCGTCCTCGTCGAGGCCGGCCGGATCGTCGCGGTGGGGACGCCCGGCGACGTGCCCGAGGCGATGCCCGTCCACCACCTGCCGGATGGCGCACTGCTGGCGCCGGGCTTCATCGACGTGCAGGTCAATGGCGGCGGCGGCGTGCTGCTGAACGCTGAACCGACCGCCGACGGCATGGCCGCCATTGCCCGCGCCCACCGCCGCCACGGCACCACGGGGCTGCTGCCGACGCTGATCAGCGACACGCCGGAGGTGATGGCGGCGGCAGTCGCGGCGGCGCGGGACGCGGTTCGCCATCCGGGCGTGCTCGGGCTGCATGTTGAGGGCCCGTTCTTCAACCCTCTTCGGAAGGGCGTGCACCGCGCAGACATGATCCGGCCGCCACAGCCCGCCGATCTGGAGATCCTTTCCGGCCTTGCCGGCCTGCCCGCCGCGGTGGTGACCCTGGCGCCAGAAGTGGCGCCTGCGGGCTTCGTCGCCGGCCTCACCCGCCATGGCATCAGGGTCTGTGCCGGCCATTCCGAGGCAACGACCGTGCAGGTCCGGGCCGCCATGGCGGAGGGGCTGAGCGGCGTCACCCATCTGTTCAACGCCATGGCGCCGATGACGGCGCGCGTGCCCGGCCTCGCCGGCACTGCACTCACCGATCCGGGCCTGTTCGTCGGCCTCATTGCCGACGGGCTCACGGTCGATCCCGCGATGTTCGACCTCGCCGTCCGCGCCATCGGACCGTCGCGGCTGATGCTGGTCACCGATGCCATGCCGTCGGTTGGCGCACCGTCCGACCGCTTCATGCTGATGGGCCGCGAGATCGTCCTGCGCGACGGGATCCTGCTGGCGCCGGATGGCACGCTGGCCGGCGCCCATTTGGGGCTGGACGAGGCGGTCCGCAATGCCGTGACGCTGACCGGTGCGTCCCTGCGCGACGCGCTGGCGATGGCCTCGCGCACGCCCGCCAGTTTCCTCGGGCTCGCCGGCAGCCATGGCCGGATCGCGCCCGCGTTCGCGGCCGACCTCGTGGCGCTCGACCCCGCCCTGCGTGTGCTCGGCACCTGGATCGCCGGCACCTGGGAAGCAGCCTGACTGCGCCAGTGGCGCGGTGTTAACCGCGCCGGACGGCCCTCAGCCGCGGCTCTCCACCGTCACGCTCGCCAGCGCCGCCGCGTTGACGCTGACGCCAAGGCCCGGTCCGGCCGGCAGGTGGCTGGCGCCCCCGGAGAGGTCCAGCGGCGTCTCGAGGATGTCGACGCCGAGCACGTGGTTGGCGGTATTGAACTCGGCCCCCAGCGCGATGTTGGGTG
>JBMOJG010000792.1:0-2078 GCA_049316925.1 Alsobacter sp.
GCAGCTTCTCTTCGGTGGTCGGCGGCGGCGGCGGCTCGGCGGCAGCCTTGGCGGCGTCCTGGGCGCGCACACGGTTGATCAGCTTGACGACCAGGAACAATGCGGCCGCAATGATCAGGAAGTTCAGCGCAATCGTGAGGAACTGGCCGTAGCCCAGAACAGCGCCTGCCTTCTTGGCATCACCATAGGACATGCCGGTCTTTACCGCGCTCGACAGCGGAATATAATAATTCGAAAAATCAAGACCGCCGACAATGGCGCCAATGATTGGCATAAAAACGTCACCGACAATGGAGTCGACGATACGGCCGAAGGCGGCACCGATCACGACGCCGACAGCAAGGTCGACGACGTTGCCCTTCATGGCAAAACTCTTGAATTCATCGAGCATCGATTTAAACATGCTGGTCCCCGAACGGCTTAGATAACGCCAACCACCCCGGTTTGACGCGACGATAAACTAGTCGAATTTTACCGAAAGGGAAGTCCTGCGCTGCCTCGGGCCGGCCAGCTTTCGTCGGGACGAGTTCGGCCGTAGTGTGGCGGTCATTACAGGGGGAAACGCCGACAATGCTGGCCGGCTGGGCAGTCGTACTGACCGCGTTGTCCTATCTGTGCGTGCTGTTCGCCGTGGCGCACTATGGTGATACGCGCGGACGCCGATGGATGGCCGGTCCGGCCCGCCCCACCATCTATGCGCTGGCGCTGGCCGTGTTCTGCACATCCTGGACGTTCTTCGGCTCGGTGGGGCTGGCGTCGCGGTCCGGGCTGGATTTTCTCGCCATCTACATCGGCCCGATCATCGTCATTGGCCTGGGCTACGGCCTTGTCGGTCGCGTCGTGCGGCTGGCCAAGTCGCAGAACATCACATCGATCGCCGATTTTGTTGCCTCCCGCTACGGCAAGAGCGAGCGCGTCGCCGCGCTGGTGAGCCTGATCGCGGTGATCGGCTCGGTGCCCTACATCGCGCTGCAGCTGAAGGCGATCGCCTCGTCGCTGACAGCCATGCTGGATGCGGTCGAGCCCGGCTCCGTGGCGCTCGCCGTGCCGGTGTTCGGCGATCTCGCGCTGTTCATCGCGCTGATCCTGGCCGCCTTCGCGGCGGCGTTCGGCACGCGCCATGTCGACGCCACCGAGCACCAGGACGGGCTGATGCTCGCGGTGGCGATGGAATCGGTGGTCAAGCTGTTCGCCTTCCTGGCGGTCGGCATCTACGTCGTCTACTTCACGTTTGACGGGATCGGCGACCTTCTCGCCCGGGTGGCGGCAAGGCCCGACATCACGCCACTGGCGGATCGCGGCGCCGGCTTTGCGGCCTTCATCGGCATCACTGCGCTGTCCGGTTTCATCATCGTCCTGCTGCCGCGACAGTTCCATGTCACCGTGGTCGAGAACCGTGACGCGGCGGATGTCCGTCGTGCGGCCTGGACGTTTCCGCTCTACCTGGTGCTGATCAACCTGTTCGTCGTTCCGCTGTCGCTGGCCGCCGACGTGCTGCTGCCGCCCGGCGTCGACCGCGACATGGCGGTGGTGGAGCTGCCGCTGCGGCATGGCGCCCAGTACATGGCCCTGCTGGCCTTCATCGGCGGGCTGTCGGCAGCCACCGCCATGGTGATCGTCGAGTCCGTGGCACTCGCCATCATGGTGTCGAACGACCTGGTGATGCCGCTGCTGCTGCGCCGCCGGGCGATGGCGCGGCCCGCGGGCGCGGGCGACATGGGCGGGCTCATCCTGGCGATCCGCCGGGTCGCCATCGTCGGGCTGATGCTGCTGGCCTATGCGTATTACCGCAACATGGGCGATGCCGCCCTGGCGTCGATCGGCCTGATCTCTTTCGCCGCCATCGCGCAGATCGCGCCGGCCTTTTTCGGCGGCCTGTTCTGGCGGCGCGCGACCTCGGCCGGAGCCACGGCGGGACTGCTGGCGGGACTGACGGTGTGGGCGGTGACGCTGTTCATTCCCACGGTTGCCGATCCGAAATGGCTGGCCTCGCTCAGCGCGATCGGCATCGACTGGCTGGGGATCGACCGGATCGTGCTCGGCATCCCGGGCGGAGCGCCGTTCCGGTTCGGACTGGC
>JBMOJG010000793.1:0-2078 GCA_049316925.1 Alsobacter sp.
CGTGGGGTGAACACCTTGGCGACCAGGGCGCGGAGCCGGTGGTGGCGCTCCGGGTTGGTGATGTTCATCTGGGCCCCGATGACCTCGAACAGGGGCTGTAGTTCGGGGCGGCCGGCCCGCTCGCCCATGCCGCCGGCGCGATCGGAGCGCAGCCGGGGGTCGTGGGTCGCCGCCACCACGTCGTCGTAGCGGGTCAGCACCCAGGCCCCGAACGGTTCATGCCAGTGGACCGGGTCGGTGCGTCGCAACGCGGCGTAGGTCAGGTAGGGATCGACCAGCATCGCCGGGCTGAACAGGGCTGCCGTCATGGTTGAGGACACACACGGATGACGGTATCGAGATCTCCCCGATGGTGCCTGCTCAGCCTGGAATCACGCCGAGCTGCTGAAGCATCCCGTAGGTATCCACGATGATCCAGTCTTCCTCGATCTTGCCGTTCGCGATGCGGTAGATCGCCTGGCCGGTCACGCAGACACGCTGGTGGGTTGGTGGAATTCCGTTGAAGTCCCCTTGGTGGGTTCCTTCGGCCGACCAGCGCAGCGAGACTCGATCTGCTTCTCCGAACAGATCGTGAATCTGCATGTGAAGGTCTGGAAAGGCTGAGACGAGCGCTCCGATGTAGGCCTTGGCGGCCTCGGGCCCGTTCGCCAGATTGGGGGCCGAAGGGTCGTTCATGGTGAAGTTGGCTGAGCAGAGCTCATCGATCACGGCGAAATTGTGCCCATTCCATCCTTCCGTGATGAGCCGATGGATGAGATGCTTGTTCGCTTCTGACATGTGGCTGTACTCCTTGGGTACGTGGACATGCGGTTTTCCGCTTGGCGGATGAACGGTCAACCGCTCAGCCGCTTGTCAGTTCGATCTGCATGATGGCCATCACCGTACAATGTCTGGAGTATCCAGGTTCTTCGTCAAGATCACGCGGTCTTCCCCTTCCCCGTCGTAGCCCACAGCAACGGGCACGCCGTCGACCTTGACATCGGATTCGAGGAGCGAGAATCCCATCCGACGATGAAAGGCAATCGAGTTGCGATTGACCGGAGCGGTCACGCCATGCACTGTGCGACAGCCAAGCGAGGTGGCCGTTGCAAAGAAATGCTCATAGAGGAGTCGTCCCAACCCCTCTCCACGTCGTGCCGGATGGACACCGAGAAAATGGACATAGGCCTGGTCGGGATAGGTCTGCGACACGAACCCGATGAGGAACGCGACGATCTGACCATCAACGACGGCGGCGAAGCTGGTGGACCGGAAGTGGACGAAGAAGAGTTTGGGCAGCATGCCGGCCATCGGCCGCCCCCCCCACCATGCATCAACGACCGAGATGATCGCGTGATAGTCGCCCGGGTCTATATGGCGGATGACAACCCCTTTCATCGCTTTCCCCTGAGCTCCAATGGCTGGTTAGCTTGCACGCTGCTGCACCTTTGGAAGCAAATGAAGCATGTAATCACGCTTTCCGACTGGGACGCCCAGATTGCGCAGTATTGCATAGGTCGTTACCAAATGAAAGTAGAAGTTGGGTAGCAGGAAGTCTTCCAGGTAGTCCCGCCCAGTAAGGTCTGCGTAGAGGTTGGCGCCGAAGTCCAGATGCTTTCGGGCCGGGAGGTCAACCTCGGTAGAAACATGGCTGGCCAATAGTGTTCGCGTGTCTGCGATATGTTGTTCGGCCACGGCCAATGTCCCGACATGCGGGTCAAGGTCAGCGCTTTCCTTCCCGGTTAGCCAGAGGACAAAGTTTCTCGGCTGATTGCAGGTAAACACAATCTGCGTTCCCAGGGGCAGCATGTCGGGGGCCAGGCGGTGACTGAGATAGTCGGCCTCCACTTCGTTCCGACGCTCAGCGCCGAGTTTGAGCAGATGCGCCAGCGTGGCAAGGCGGGAATCAAAGGTCAGGGCGGCGTTGGACGTCTCGGTAGTGGGCATCTTCAGCTCCTAGGGACGAATCGACGCGGATTCGAGTGCAATCTAACGCCAGGATCAGAGGCGGAAGCAAGTGATGACGCCTGCACAGGCGATTAGTTATCGCAAGTCAAGGCGCATCACATGGCGGCGGCTACCGGCACGCCGAACCTCTT
>JBMOJG010000794.1:0-2077 GCA_049316925.1 Alsobacter sp.
CAGGCCGCAGCGCGCGGCCCGCCAAGGGGACGGGATGGCGCAATACTGGGCTAAACAGCTCCTCAACATGGCGGTGACGCTGTTCGTCGTGTCGTTCCTCGTCTTCGCGCTGAACGAGATGACGCCCGGCGACGTCGCCCGCAAGCTGTTGGGCCCCTACGCGACCGTCGACCAGGTCGACCGGCTCACGGTGCAGATGGGGCTCGATCGGCCCGTACTGGTCCGCTACTTCGAGTGGATGGGCGCCGCACTGACAGGCGATTTCGGCCAGTCAGTCATTTATCGGCGCCCGGTTGCCTCCGTGCTGTGGGACCGCCTCGCCAACACGCTGCTGCTCGCCGCGGTCAGCTTCGCGGTGATCGTGCCGTTCTCGGTGCTGCTCGGCGTGCTGGCGGGCATGCGCGAGCGCAGCTTTGTCGACCGTTCGGTGTCGGTGTTTTCCTCGGTCTGCGCCTCGATCCCGGAATTCGCCATGGGCGTCTTCCTGCTGGCGATCTTCACCGTGCAGCTCGGCTGGCTGCCCGGCACCTCGCCGCTGCGCGCCGACAGTGGCTGGCCGATCTGGACCCAGCTCGTGCTGCCGGTCGCCGTCGTGGTGCTGTATGACGGCGGCTATCTCATCGCCATGATCCGGACCTCGATGGTCGACGTCATGCGCCAGCCCTTCATCCGCACCGCGGTGCTGAAGGGCATGAGCTTCCGCTCTGTGGTGGTGAAGCACGCGCTCCGCAACGCGCTCATCACGCCCTTCACCGTCATCCTGCTGCAGCTCAACTACCTGGTGGCGGGGCTGGTCGTGGTCGAGATGGTGTTCGCCTACCCTGGCTTCGGCCGCATGATGCTGGAGGCGGCGCTGGCCAAGGACATTGCCGTGGTCGAGGCCGGCACGCTTGTCGCCGTCATGGTTACCATGCTGACCCAGGTGTTCGGCGATCTCGGCTACCGGGCGCTCGACCCGAGGATCCGCGTATGACCGACGCCGGCCGCACCGTGGAGGACGGGCGCGTGGCCCCGTCCGTGGTCGAGGACGCACCCGCACCGGCGGCCGCCCGCTCCGCGCTGGCGCTGGTCGCCGATGCGCTGACGGTGTCGCCCATCGCCACGATTGGCGCCGGCCTGATCCTGTTCTGGGCACTCTGCGCCGTGCTGGCACCATGGATCTCGCCCTATCCACCCAACGCCATGGACCCGATGGCGCTCGTCGATCCGTTCCCCTCCGCGACGCACTGGCTCGGCACCGACCAGCTCGGCCGCGACATTCTCTCGCGGCTGCTGTGGGGCGCCCGCACGGTGCTGCTGGTCGCGCCCATTGCAGTGCTGGGCGCCGCCATCCTGGGGACGCTGCTCGGCCTCGTCGCCGGCTACCGCGGCGGCATCATCGACACGCTGGTGATGCGCGTCGGCGACGTGCTGCTCGCCTTCCCGCAGATCATCCTCTACCTGATCATCCTGGCGAAATTCGGTGCCTCGGCCTTCAACATCATCGCCGTCATCACCGTCACCAAGGCGCCGATCATCGCCCGCATCGTTCGCGCCGTGACGCTGGACGTGAAGAACCGCGACTACGTCGCTGCCGCGAGGATGCGGGGCGAGGGCACGCTCCACATCCTGCTGGTCGAGATCCTGCCCAATGCACGCGGGCCGCTGATCGTCGATTTCTTCCTGCGTCTCGGCTACACCACCGTCGCCATCGGCGTGCTCGGCTTCCTCGGCATCGGCCTGCCGCCGCCCGATCCCGACTGGGGCGGCATGATCAAGGAGAGCTACGGCCTGCTCTTCGTCTACCCGCACATGACGCTGATCCCGGCCGTGGCCATCTCCTCCCTCGTCATCGGCTTCAACTTCCTCGCCACCGGCATCCGCGAGGCGTCGCTCGATGACTGACGTTCTGTCGTTCGAGGGCGTATCGATCGCCCATCGCGGCCGCCGCGGCCGGCTTGCCATCGTCGACGGCCTCGATCTGTCCATTGCCCCCGGCGAGGCCTTCGGCCTGGTCGGCGAGAGCGGCTGCGGCAAGTCCACGGTGGCGTTGGCGGCCATGCGCTACCTGCCGCGCGGCATGACCGTGGAGTCCGGC
>JBMOJG010000795.1:0-2069 GCA_049316925.1 Alsobacter sp.
ACTGACCTCGCTGCAGGGCATCTCTGAAGACCAGTCGGTCGCCAAGAAGCGCCTCAGCACCGGCCTCAAGGTCAACTCGGCAATTGACAACCCGGTGAACTACTTCACCGCCCGCGGCCTGAAGGACCGTGGCAATCAGCTGAGCGGGCTTCTCGACGGCATGTCCAATGCCGTGAAGACCCTCCAGGCTGCCTCCAAGGGCATCGACGGGGTCACGAGCCTGATCAAGTCTGCCCAGGGTACCCTGAAGCAGGCCCAGTCGGACGCCCTGGCCAGCAAGCCGACCAAGACCGGTTCGGCCCTGGCCATCGCGTCGGAAGTCACGGCGACCGGCACCAGCCTCAAGGACGTGGCCCTCAACAAGGTCATCTCCGGCGCGGCCGCTGCCAACGCCACTGCGTCGTCGCCCGGCTCGCTCGGCCTCGACATGAGCACCAACACGTTTGGATCGATCTACGTTAGCGCCGGCAACTCCTCCTTCTCGGCCGCATTTACCAGCACGACGACCGTCCGTGATCTCGTCAACACCATCAACACCTCCGGCATCGCCACGGCCTCCGTCGACGACGCCGGCAAGCTGACGGTGACGGGCACCGGCTCGTCGACCCTTAAGGTCGGCATCGCCGCTACTGCAACGTCGCAGGCCACCGCCGACGCCGCTGCCAAGACCGCGACGAACTCCAACACCCTGTTCGGCTTGTTGGCCGCAGACGCCACGACAGGCATCACAGCCTCGTCCAGCTCGGCCGTCCGTTCAAGCCTCATTGACCAGTTCAACACCCTGCGCACGCAGATTGACGAACTGGCCAAGGATTCGAGCTTCAACGGCACGAACCTGCTTCAGGGCAACAAGATGACGGTCGTCTTCAACGAGAAGACCGGCACCAGCCAGAACAAGATCGATGTTCAGGGCCAGACCATCTCGTCTGCGAACCTCGGCGTCGGCACCGCCACCCAGACAACGGGCGCGGGCAACATCAACTTCCAGAACGACACCGAACTGGCGACGGCCCAGGACACGCTCACCCAGGCTCTCGCGAGCCTGAAGGCGATCTCGTCCAACTTCGGCGCCAGCCTCTCGGTCGTGCAGACCCGTCAGGACTTCTCGCAGAACCTGATCGACACCCTGAACGAAGGTGCCGACTCGCTCGTCAACGCCGACACCAACGCCGAAGCCGCCAACCTGCTGGCTCTCCAGACCCGCCAGCAGCTGTCGCAGACGGCTCTCTCCCTGTCGAACCAGGCCGACCAGGCGATCCTGCGTCTGTTCTGATCCGACAACCTGTGCTTGCGGACGGGCGGGGCCGAAGCCCCGCCCGTTTCGTTTTGGCGCCGGCCTTGCGCCGGCTCCCGCAGGTGGATGCGGCGCCGGTGGCGGGCCCGAAAGGTTTACGGGCGCTTAACCGTTCAGGCAAAAAGCGCTGCATTTGCACTGTAATGGGCGCGGGCCCGCCGTCCCGTTCATGCCGGTTTAGGCCCCACCGCCGTTCAATGCTGCCTCCCCGCTCCCGCATCGGGACGCACCGGCTCGGAGGCCAGGCATGGCAACAGGCACCATCGGATCGCTGACAAAACGCATCCTGTCCGGCACGGCGGACGACGACGCGCTGTTCGGCGGCCCGGATGACGACAGCCTGCTGGGCGGCGGCGGCAATGACGCGCTGTTCGGCGGCGATGGCAACGATGTCCTTCGCGGTGGTGACGGCCAGGACAGTCTGTTCTGCGGAACCGGGAACGATCTGGCTGCGGGCGGCACCGGCCATGACAGCCTGTTCGGCGAGGCCGGCCATGACACGCTCGCCGGCGACGACGGGGACGACAGCCTCTTTGCCGGTGAGGGCCATGATCGCCTTGATGGCGGCAGCGGTGACGACGCACTCTTCGGCGAGGCCGGAAACGACACGCTCTCGGGCGGCGATGGCCGCGACAGCCTCTTTACCGGCGAAGGCGACGATCTCGCCTCCGGCGGGACCGATGACGATGCACTCTATGGCGAGGCCGGCCACGACACGCTGTCCGGCGGAGACGGCGCTGATGAGCTGTTCTGCGGCGTCGGTTCGGACCGCGCC
>JBMOJG010000796.1:0-2068 GCA_049316925.1 Alsobacter sp.
CGCCGACGGCGCCCGAGGCAAATGGCCGGCACGCCCGTGTCGAGCAGCGTTTCCCACTGGCGCCGGTCGATCTCGTCGTTCATCACCACGGCCACGTGGCGGATGCCGGGATCGGCGCGGGCGCTGTCGAGCAGGCCGACCAGCAGACGCTCCGAGCCGCCGATCTCGAAGGACGAGATCAGCTGCATGACGGTGATCGGGGTGGCGCTCATCGGGTGCTCCCCTGCGTGGCCAATGCTGCCGGCGCGGGCGGCGGCCCGAGCACCTCCCAGGGTGCCGACACAAGGGCCTGGATGCGGAACCCGCCGAGCGCAAGCAGCGGCAGGTAGACCGCCGCAAAGGCGAGGCCGGCAGCGACCAGCCGCAGCCAGGGGTTGAAGGCTACGAGAGCGGCGTCGACCGTCAGCATCGCCATCGCGGCCACCGCCATGGCGCCGACAACCTGCGCAAGCCGTGTCCACGGGACCGGCACCACGACAAAGACCCGCGACAGTGCAATCACCGACGCTAGGCCGATCACGGCGCCGACAAGCGCAGCATAGCCGGCAGCCGGGAGGCCGAAGCTGGCAATCAGACCAATCGTCACCGGCAGGCCGACGCCGCCGGCGATGACCATCGACCACAGCTGCAGGCCGTTGCGGTTTGCCACGGCGAAGAGGTTGTCAAAGGTGTAGGTCATCAGCGCCAGGATCACGCCCGACGCGGCCAGGGCCGGCATCAGGCTGACGGCCATCGGCCGGTAGGCTGGCGGCAGCAGGGCGGCGGCCAGTGGCTCGGCCATCAGGGCAATGCAGAGGCCGGCCGCGCCCGAAAGCGCCACATGGGTAACGATCATCGCGCCGACGACGGCGGCGGCTCCCTCGATCCCGGACACCGCAGACGTTCGGAACAGCATCGGATAGGTCGAGGCGTTGAGCGGGCCGGACAGCAGCTCGATCGGCTGCCGCGCCAGCGCAAAGGTCAGCCCGTAGACGGCGACCGAGGCGGGGCCGAGAATTTCGTTCAGCACCAGGCGGTCGCCCCATCCCACCAACTGGGTCAGCAGCATCGTGCCGATGAGCGGCAGCCCGAACATGAGGGCATCGCGATAACCGGCCGGGGAGAAGCGCAGACGGCCGAGCGAGCGCCAGGCGATCCACAGCGCGGGGACGGCGGACACGGCCGACGCGGCGGCCAGGCCGAGGCCGGCTGCCGGCAGGGCGGCAGCGCCGGCCATGACCGGCGCCAGGGCGCCAACCGGCAGCAGCAGGCCGCGGAGGATCTCGACGCCGCAGTAGGCCTTGTGGAGGTGGCGAGCCTGGAGGACCTGGAGTGCTGTGCGCTGGATCCCGTAGGCGGCAAGGTAGGCTGCCAGCGCCACGGCGAAAGCGGTCTCATGCCCCGGTGCGATCACCGCCGCCGTGGCGACCGAGCCCACAAGGCCAAGACCAAGGCCCGCCATCGTGAGGATCACCAGACGCCCGGCCTGCAGGGGCCGCGGCCCACCGGCCGCCGCCTGCTTGCGGATGAACAGTGTCCGGCACCAGTACTGCAGCACGGAGTCGAAGATTTCTCCCGCGGTGATCAGCAGGACGAACAGACCGGTCTCCTCCTTCGTGGCGATCCGCGCCATCGCGAACAGCACGACGAACATCGCCAGCCGCGGCGCGACCGACGAAGCCAGATACAGGAGGAAGTTCGAGCGATGCATTGTGGGGCCGCACTGCTGGACGGATTCCGCGGCGGGGATGCCCGCGCGCCCCCTGTCGCATGCGTCACCGTCTTCCGGACATAAGGCATGTACGCCAGTGGCCGGGCCGTTAATGGAGCGGGTTTCGACACATTCCGTAGTCAAGTGAGTTAACGCTCCATGAAACTTGGGACGAGCCGTTAAGCATGCTGGACGAGGCGTGCCGAATTGGAACCGTGAAGCTCGGAGGCTTACTGCAGGCGTTCCAGAATCAACCAACTGCGTCATGCGTGCCGCGTTTTTCTTGCCATCCGGTTTCCGGTTGCAATTGGGCGGCCAGTACCTTTGGGCGTTATCATGGTGGCGGAATCGCAATGTTTAGCCGCTAGCGTCCGTCGG
>JBMOJG010000797.1:0-2063 GCA_049316925.1 Alsobacter sp.
TCATCGACACGGGCGTGCAGTACGCGCACCCCGACCTCGCAGCCAACATCTGGAGCAATCCGGGTGAGATAGCCGCGAACGGTCTGGATGACGTCGACCCCGAGCTTGCGGCGCAGGCGGCCGACAAACACCTCGATGGTGTTGCTGTCACGGTCGAAATCCTGGTCGTAGAGGTGCTCGACGATCTCGCCGCGGGACACGACACGGCCGGCATGGTGCATCAGATAGGCCATGAGCCGGTATTCGTGGCTGGTCAGCTTCACGGGATTGCCGTCGACGGTGACCCGGCCGGCGCGGGTATCGAGGCGCACGGGTCCGCAGGCGAGCTCGCTGGTGGCATGGCCGGCGGCGCGGCGCAGCACGGCACGGACCCGGGCCAGGATCTCCTCCATGTGGAACGGCTTGGTGACGTAATCGTCGGCGCCGGCGTCGAAGCCCTGAACCTTGTCGCTCCAGCGGTCGCGGGCGGTGAGGATGATCACCGGCATGGTCTTGCCCGCCCGGCGCCAGGCCTGCAGCACCGCAACGCCGTCGACGCGGGGCAGGCCCAGATCGAGGATGGCCGCGTCATAGGGCTCGGTCTCGCCGAGAAACTGCGCTTCCTCGCCGTCGAAGGCCTTGTCGACCACATAGCCGGCCTGTTCCAGGCCAGCGACGATCTGGCGGTTGAGGTCCTTGTCGTCCTCGACGACGAGCAGCCGCATGGCGCCCTCCCTCAGTTCGTTCCGGCGACCTTGCCGGTCGCCGCATCGACGCTCACGCGCACAACCTTTCCGTCGCGGCGCAGGACGGTGATGACGTAAACGAGCCCTCCGTCCTGCCGGCACAGGCGTGCCCGTACGGCCTCGCCGCCGATCGCGGCACGGGCAGCCCGCAACGCCACGACCTGACGGACCACCCGCTTGGCCGCCACCTCCTCGCGAATCTCGGCTTCACGCAAGCATACGGAAGCCTCGGCGGGACGGGCCTGCGCGACGGCGTCGGGCGCGGCAAAAACAAGACAGGGGAGCACGACGGCTGCGAGCCGGACGATGGACATGATTCGGACTCTAACACCCCCGGCGTGAACCGGGACTGAACGGTGCGTGATCAGGGAGCGGGGATGCCGGGGATGCCCGCCCGGATGGCCTTGGAAAAGGCCACTGACGGCTCGCCATCCGCCGCGCGGGCCCGGGCCGACAGCTTGGCCTTCTCGCGCAGGACCGAAAACGGCAGGCTGCGGTCAAGGACGCCCTGATCATAAGCATAATCGGGGAAATAGCCCGACAGCAGCACCCGCGAGTCGAGCGGGATGCCGGGTTCGACCGCACGGGCGATGCGGAACACCATTGTGGTGCAGTTCGTCGTCGCGGTGTTGTACCAGCGCGGCCGGTCGGCCAGTTCGTTGGCGTCGGTTACATATTGCATCAGGGTCCGGCGGATGATCGCCGGCGGCACCTGCAGCCGGTAGAGACGCAGGTCTTCACTGCGGACATTGGTGCGGATACGCACCATGTCGCGCTCGTCGCCCGCCAGGATGATCAGTTCGGCCTGCTTGAAGAAGCCTTCGAGTACCGAATAGACCTCGCCGACCTCTCGGCGCTGTTCGATCGACCACATCAGCTGCGAACCGTCGGCAAAGCCGAAACTCACGAGTGTGTGGGCGATCGCCTCGCCGGCCCAGTAGTCGGCCGTCAGGTCGAGGCTGACGAGCTGGTTCAGATCGTAGCGCCGGGTCTCCCAGCGCGACGTGAAGTCCGTTTCCGTCCGCCATTCGAAGTTGCGGACATCCGTGAGGGTCAGGATGTCGCCGTCGACGGTGCCGCGCACGGTGCGGGCGAGATCGGGCTGCCAGTTGCGGTCGTTGAGCGGCCGAACCGTCGACCACCAGGCGAGCAGTCCCGCCCCGGCGACCACGATGACGACAAGGGCCCTGCCCCAGGACCGCCTCAGCGCGGTGGCGGCTGCATCGAGAAGCAGCAACGCCCAGACGATGGCCGCCGCGGCGCGGATCTCCGGCCCGGCCGGCAGCCGGTACCACAGCGCCAGCGCGCCCCAGATCGCAAAGCCCAGGGCGACGAGGA
>JBMOJG010000798.1:0-2051 GCA_049316925.1 Alsobacter sp.
ATCGGCATCGGGGGATACGGCTCGGCTCACGCCATGATGGTGTGGCACTGGCCCTTTCCGGTTGCGGCGGCGTTTGGCGCCGCAGCGGCGGCCTCCATGGCACTGCTCATCGGCCCCGTGATCCTGCGGCTCACCGGAAAGTACTTCGTGCTCATCACCTTCCTGTTCGGCGAGATCGTCCGCATGGTCTTCGTCGACTGGCAGGCGGTCACCGGCGGCGCCAACGGCCTGTCGTCGATCCCGCCGCCCTGGCCATGGTTCGCCGATCCGTCGCATTATTATCTGCTGGCGCTGGGCTGTGCCGCCGCCTGCATCGGCATCATCGCCCGCCTGCTCTCCAGCGAACTCGGTCGCTACATCGATGCCATCCGCGAGGGCGAGCAGCTGGCCGAATGCGCCGGCGTGCCGGTGATCCGCACCAAGGTGATGGTCTTCGTCATCGCCTGCGGCATGGCGGGATTCGCCGGCGCGCTGATGGCCCATTATGCCCGCTATGTCAGCCCGCAGGCCTTCGGGCCGATCGAGTCGCTGAACTACGTCATCATGAACGTCATCGGCGGCATGAACACGCTTGTCGGCCCGCTGTTCGGCGCGGTGTTCCTCGTCATCATTCCCGAGTTGCTGCGCGGCTATGTCCAGCTGCAGCAGATCCTGTTCGGCGCGATCCTGATCATCGTCATGGCATTCCTGCCAGGTGGGCTCGCCGAGCCACAGACCTGGAAGGCGCTGTTTGGCAAGGCGCGGGGAGGGCGGTCATGAGCGCGCTTCTCGAGGTCCGTGACCTGTCGCGCAGCTTTGGCGGCCTGAAGGCCGTCAGCGGTCTGACCTTCGAGGTCGAGGCCGGAGAGATCTTCGGCATCATTGGCCCCAACGGCGCCGGCAAGAGCACGGCCGTCAACCTGATCAGCGGCGTCACGAAGCCGAGCTCCGGCACGGTGCAGTTCGAGGGGCGCGTTGTCACCGGCCTGGCGCCTCACGCCTTGGTTGCGCTTGGACTATCTCGCACCTTCCAGTCGACGACAGTGTTCGGCCAGCGCACTGTTGCGGAGAACTGCCGCCGGGGCGGCTATCTGGCGCGTTATCCGGGCTTTGCCGCCGCGATGCTGGGCACCGGCCGGGCGGCCGAGATGCGCGCCCGCTCGGATGCGCGCGTCGCCGAGGTGCTCGACTGGCTCGATCTTGCCCGCGTCGCCGAGATCCGCGCGGCCGATCTTCCCTACGGCGCGCAGAAGACCCTCGGCATGGCGATCGCCCTGATGGCCTGGCCGCGCCTGCTGATGCTCGACGAGCCCGTCGCGG
This sequence comes from Alsobacter sp., assembly GCA_049316925.1. GTDB lineage: Bacteria > Pseudomonadota > Alphaproteobacteria > Rhizobiales > Beijerinckiaceae > Alsobacter. The sequence goes on from JBMOJG010000798.1 coordinate 1,300, forward strand.
GCCTCAGCGCCGCCGAGGCGGACCACGTCCGCGACACCATCCTCAAGGTCCGCGAGCGCGGCATCTCGGTGGTCGTCATCGATCACAACATGCGCTTCATGGCCGGACTGTGCGATCGCATCCTCGTCCTGCACCACGGCCAGGAGCTGGCCCGCGGCAAGCCGCAGGAGGTGCTCTCGAACACCGCCGTGATCGAGGCCTATCTGGGACGCAACTATGCCCGCGCTTGAGCTTGTCGACGTCGGCGTCCGCTACGGCAACATTGTCGGCACCGAGGGCGTGTCGTTTTCGCTCGCCGAGGGCCGGACGCTGGCCCTGGTCGGTTCCAACGGCGCCGGCAAGAGCAGCACGCTGAAGGCGATCATGGGTCTCGCCGCCTACCCGCAGGGCGATATCCTCATCGGCGGCTCCAGCATCAGGGCGCTGAAGCCGTTCGAGATCGTTCGGCGCGGCGTGGGCTATTCGCCCGAGGGACGGCGGGTGTTCCCCGGCATGAGCGTGCTGGAGAACCTGCGCGTCGGCGGCTTCACCCGTCCCGAGACCGAGATCGCCGAGGATCTGGAACGGGTGTTCGGCTATTTTCCGCGGCTGCGCGAGCGTGCTCGCCAGGGTGCCGGCAGCCTGTCGGGCGGCGAGCAGCAGATGCTCGCCATCGCCCGCGCGCTGATGTCGCGGCCGAGCGTGTTCCTGCTCGACGAGCCCTCGCTCGGGCTGGCCCCGGTGATCGTCGAGCGCATTGGTGATGTGCTCCG
>JBMOJG010000799.1:0-2049 GCA_049316925.1 Alsobacter sp.
CGCAGCGCGTCGAGGAGCGTCACCCACGGCGTGTCATAACTAATCTTCACGGTCAGCGGATCGACAACCTCGACGCTCTTCCACGGTCCGACGTCGCTCTTCAGCTGGGCCGAGGCGACCTTGGGATCATTGATCCGCTCAAGGTTGTACTTCACGGCCGCCGCGTTGAAGGGCGTACCGTCCTGGAAGGTCACGCCGGACAGGAGCTTTAAGGTCCAGACCTTGCCGTCGGGCGTGCTCTCCCAAGAGGTCGCAAGCACCGGCTTGTAGCTGCCGTCGCTGTCGAGGATAACGAGGGGGTCGGCGATAAAGGAATTGAGCAGCCAGGTCGACTGGTAGGGATCGATGTGGCCGTCGAGTTGCGCTGGCTCCTGGTTCGCCGGGAAGGCGATCACCAGGTTCGACTGGGCGAGTACGGGAACGGCGGCGAGCGCCAATGCGGAGGTGACCAGAAACGTGCCGAGCGAGCCTGAAGCGGACAAACGAGCCATCGGAGCAGTCCTTTCCCTATCAAAGACGGCGTGGCGTGAGCAGTGACGGCAGTCGGGGCGCAACACCCGGGACCGTGCCCCCCGATGTTCCCCAGCAATCCGGATGCCAACGGGATAGGAGCCGGATCGCAAGCGTTCTTTGTTGTCTCTCTTCGATATTGTATAACAAACATACAGTCAATGCGCTGAAGCTCGGCACGTTGCCTGCGGGGGCGTCAGGAGCAGGGCGAGGTGGCGACTATGGGCTTGCATGCGGCGGCGGGATTGAGGGTGGAGCTCGGCGGGCGCGTCCACGCGGTCGAGCGCCCGTTCGGGACGATCGCATCCTCCGCGGGGCGGGTCACCGACGTGGCCGTGGACAAGGGTGGAAACGTCCACGTGCTCTTGCGCCGCGACCCCCTCACCGAGGCATCGGGCCCGGCCGTCCTCGTCTTCGAGCGTGACGGCAGAAGCCTTGGCGCCTGGGGCGAGGAGATCGCCGACGCCCACATGATCGCCTGCGATGCCGAGGGGCGCATGTGGGTTACCGATCGCGATGCCCATGAAGTGATTGCCTTCACGCCGCAGGGCGCGCGCGTCGCGTCGCTCGGGACACGCCACAGCCCGGGCCAGCCGTTCGGACATCCCTCCGACATCGCCTTCGGCCCCGCCGGCGAGGTCTATGTCGGCGACGGCTATGGCCACGCCCTCGTCCACCGTTTCGATTCCACGCTGCGGCCGGAGCTGCGCTGGGGCGGGATCGGGACCGGTCCCGGCCGCTTCGTGACGGCCCACGGCATCTGGGTGTGCGGGGACGGCAAGGTCGTCGTCGCCGACCGCGAGAACAACCGGCTCCAGGTCTTCGATCGCGGCGGTGCCTTCATCCGAGTCATCGACGGCTTCCACCGCCCGTCCGATATCTGGGGCGATGACGAGGGTCGCCTCTTCGTGACCGACGGCGTCCCCTCGCTGACCTGTCTTTCACCGGACTTCGAGCGCATCGGCCGCTGCCGCCCCGTGCTTAACGGCGCCCACGGACTGTGGGGCACGGCGGACGGATTGCTCTACCTAGCGGAGGGCAACCCCAGCCGGATCACGCGGCTGGTGCCGCTTGGGTGATGCGCAGGATTTGATGAGCGCACCCGATGTCGTCATCTTGATCAGCGGCCGACGGCTTCGTTTTAAAGGACGCACGACATTCCCGCTGCTGGCATTGTGCGTCCGCCGGAACAGCCGATCCGCGGCCTGCCCGGGATGCGGAACATTGATGCGAAAAGGGCCGCTCGCGCAGTCTTCGCGGAAAGACCGCGGAAGCCTCTACCCTTCGACCCTGACCGGCATTTCCAGAGTGACGATCTCAGTGTCTCCCGGTCCACCGTCGGGACCATCGGGAAGACGCGGCCAGAGCACCGAGAAGTTGCCAGGTCGGTCGAGCACAGTGGCACCCATATGCCAGGTGCTGGGCGCGTAACACACGCCAACATTGCCGGGCATCAGCACGGCATGCAGGTCGTCAAGGTCGGGATGGCCGTCATCGCGGGTGCCGGCGACGAGCACCAGGTAGCGGGCGACGTCGAGC
>JBMOJG010000800.1:0-2048 GCA_049316925.1 Alsobacter sp.
CAAGCGACAAGGCAATCTCGCAAAGCTGAATGCCAGGCAGCCGTCCTGCGAGAACGGCCGGAACGGCGTCCCCCGTGTAGGTGCGAATGTCCCAGGTAACGGCCAGCCCGTCCCGCCATGCACAGTCGAGCGTGAACAGGCCCGCAGCGTCGGACCGTCCGGCGGCCAATGAACCGAACCGTGACAGCCAGTCCCGCGCCGCCTCGACGGCCGTTGTCCCCACCTGGCCTCCAGCAATGCGCGACTGCGCGATGGCCATGCGTCACTCCCCGATCTTCTGTCTGGCGATATCATCGACGTGCCGACGTCCAGCGTCAAGAAAGACCGAATATATATCGGCTTTTCACTGTCCGGACGGAGTTCTGTCCCTTGCCAAGCGCCGAGACCATGTGACCTCCGGCAGTTCCGATCCTGTTGCTATCGGTCCAGCAGCTTTGGCTCTCGGTGTTCGAGAAAGGCTTCCACCCCTTCTCCGCCATCGGCGCCGGCCGCAAGGGCCGCGGACAGGGACTGGGCGTCGAGATAGGCGTCCATCCAGGTGCGGCCTTCGAGGCGCGTACAGGCGGCCTTGCGGGCCCGGAGCGCCGGAAGACTCTTGCCTGCGATCTGCCGAGCCAGATCAAGCGCACCTGGCAACACCTGGTGCTTTGGCAGGACAGCGTTGAAGAAGCCGGTCGGCTCCAGTTCCCGCGCCGTGAACTTGCGGCCTGTGAACAGCATCTCACGGACCTTGGCTTCCGGCATTTTCAGCAGAGCAAACAGGCCTGCACCCCCGGCAACCAGACCATAGTCGATCTCCGGGCAGGCAAACCTAGCTTCCTCGGCCGCGATCCGCATATCGCAGAGGGCGGCCAGGATCATGCCGATACCGATGGCATGGCCGTTGATTGCGGCAATTACCGGTCGGTCGAGTGTGAAGAAGCCGGGGACCCGGGCGTTGATGTGGGCGTAGCGCTCCTTGCGCCTGACCGGATCCATGCCCACGAAGTCTCGCAGGTCTGCCCCGCCGCACCACGCCCGCGCCGTTTCCGGTGCAGTCAGCACGAGCACACGCACATCCGTGTTGGCACCGACAAAGGTCGTGAGGTCGCCCAGATCGTCATAAACCGACAGGGACACGGCATTGACGGGGGGACGGTCAAACAGCGCGACGGCGATGCCGTCCGCTCCGACCTCGAGCATGATGCTACCGAACTGCACGGCCTGGAGTCCTTGGCAGTGCGGCTGTCACGCTCGGGCAAGCACGATGCGGGCAACCGCTGGGAAGAGCGCGCCCGCGTAGCAGGCATTGACACTCCATGCTAGCGGTCGCGTTTGCCACGGCAAGATCTCCTGGAAGGCGCGCGGGCAGTCTCCCGATAATCGCTCAGCTTTCTGACGCTTGCATCCTGTCCACTGGACTCGACGGCTCATAAGGCTTCCCATGGCCAAAGACGCGTGTTGAAACGATGCAAGGTATCCAAATTCTATTCGGGTTGACGCCTGCGCCGGGATCGTCTTTGCTCACCGGAAAGCAGACCGGGAGGATGACGATGGCATTGATCACACGGCGAGCCCTGCTGGCCTCGACCTTGGCGGCAAGCGTCGGGCTGCCATCCGCCCGGGCCCAGAGTTTCCCCTCCCGGCCGATCACGATGGTGGTCCCGTATGCTGCCGGCGGCCCGACGGACGTGGCGACCCGGGTCCTGGCGGAGCAGATGCGGGAAACCCTGGGCGTTGCGGTGGTGATCGAGAACAAGCCGGGCGCCAGCACCATCATCGGTGCCCAGTCGGTGGCGACAGCCAGACCAGACGGCCACACGGTGATCATGGTCACCACGACAACACTGTGCACGAACCCGCATCTGTACAAGAAGCTGTCCTACCGGGTGGAGGACTTTGCTCCCATCGCCATGGCGGTGAAGGTGCCGCTGGGGTTTGCCGTGAAGGCCTCACTGCCGGTGCGGACCATTGCGGAATTTCGTGACTACGCGCGGCAGCGCCCCGGCCAGATGAACTACGGGTCCGCCGGCACCGGCGCAAACTCGCAACTCGTCAATGCGCTGATG
>JBMOJG010000801.1:0-2044 GCA_049316925.1 Alsobacter sp.
GGGCATCGCGGTCTTCGATCCGTGGCATCTGCCGCTGCTCAACACGCTGATCCTGCTGACGTCCGGCACGACCGTGACATGGGCGCATCATGCGCTGCTGCACAATGACCGGCAGGGCCTGAAGCTCGGGCTGCTGTTAACGGTGCTGCTCGGCGCCATCTTCACCGTGGTGCAGGTCTACGAATACACGCACGCCGCGTTTGGCTTCGCGGGGTCGATCTATGGCGCGACCTTCTTCATGGCGACCGGGTTCCACGGCGCCCATGTGCTGATCGGCACCATCTTCCTCGTCGTCTGCCTGGCGCGGGCCATGCGCGGGCATTTCACGCCCCAGCGCCACCTCGGCTTCGAGTTCGCCGCCTGGTACTGGCACTTCGTCGACGTGGTGTGGCTGTTCCTGTTCGTCGCGATCTATCTGTGGGGCTCGCAGTGGGGCGCCGCCGTCGGCGCCGGCCACTGACCAGTCCGAGACCGGGGCGGGGGGCGGCGATGGCCGCCCCTTCGTCATTTGGGAGACCCGCATGAGCGAGCCGCGGACCGGAACGGCTGCGGCGGTCTGCGCGGCCGCTGCCCGCGCTGCGGCGCTTGCGCGCTGTTTGCCTGCTTTGTCGCGCTGGCGCCGTCCTGCGACCGGTGCGGAGTGGATTTCGGCTTTGCCGATTCGGGCGACGGCCCGGCCGTGTTCATCATGCTGATTGCAGGCTTCGTCCTCGTCGGTGCCGCGCTCTTCGTCGAGCTGCGCTACGAGCCCGTCTGGTGGGTCCACGCCCTGATCTGGCCGCCGCTGGTCGCGGCCGTCTGCCTCGGGCTGATGCGGCCGCTGAAGGGCGCCTTGATCGCGCTGCAATACGCCAACATGGCCGGCCAGGGCCAGCTGGAGGGCTGAGATGGACCAGCGAATCCGCGGCCTCATCCTGCCCGGCCTGCTCACGCTGGCAGGGTTCGGCGTGCTGGTCGGGCTGGGGGCCTGGCAGGTCGAGCGGATGGGAGCGAAGCAACGGCTGATCGACCGTGTCGAGGCCCGCCTGACCAAACCCGCCGTGCCGCTGCCTCCCGAGTCGGCCTGGCCGGGCCTGCAAGCCAAGGTCGTCGACTACCTGAAGGTCTCACTCTCCGGCCGGTTCCTGCACGACAAGGAGGCGCGGCTGAACGGGTTCCTGAGCGGCAACCGGACGGGAGACACCGCCGCCGGCTTCTTCATCCTGACGCCGCTGGTGCTTGCCGACGGTTCCACCGTGATCGTCAACCGCGGCTTCGTGCCGACGGCGCTGGCGGACCAGGCGACCCGCAGGGCCGGCCAGGTCGACGGCACCGTCACCCTGACGGGACTGCTGCGGCCGCCCGAGATGCCGGGGTATTTCGTTCCGCCCAATGATCCGGCACGCAACATCTGGTTCTCGCGAAAGCCCGACGAGATCGCAGCCGCGTTCGGCCTCGTCCGCGCGGCACCCTTCGTGGTCGAGGCCGACGCGGCAGCCAATCCCGGAGGGTGGCCCAGGGGCGGCAACACCCGGGTCAGCTTTCCGAACAACCACCTGCAGTACGCCCTGACCTGGTTCGCGCTGGCCATCGCCATCCTGGCGGTGTTCTTCGCCTTTGCGCGCCAGCGCCTGCGGGCCCCGCCGGGCTGACGCTTGTCAGCGCAGGGGCGCGCTCCTACCCTCGCAGCCAACCGGAGACCCCATCGTGCTGCATGTTTCGACCCGTGGCGATGCGCCCGTGCTGGGCTTCGCCGATGCGCTGCTGGCCGGGCTGGCCCGCGACGGCGGACTCTATGTGCCCACCGAATGGCCGACCCTTGCGCCAGACGCCATCGCCGGTCTCGCTGGCGTTCCCTATGCGGAGGCCGCCAGGCGGGTGATCGGGCCGTTCACGGGGGGCGACATCGACGCCCAGGCGTTCGGCGCCATGGTGGATGAGGCCTATGTGGGGTTCCGTCACCCCGCGGTCTGCCCGCTCGTCCAGGTCGGCAACAACCTGTTCGTGCTCGAGCTCTTCCACGGCCCGACCCTGGCGTTCAAGGACGTCGCCATGCAGCTGCTGG
>JBMOJG010000802.1:0-2041 GCA_049316925.1 Alsobacter sp.
TACGTCAAGTTCTTCACCGACCCCTACTACACCACGGTGCTGCTGCGGACCGTCCGGGTCGCCGTGATCTGCACGGTGGCGTGCCTGCTCGCGGGGTTCCCGCTGGCCTATGTGCTGGCGCGCAGCCGCAGCCGGTTCAAGAACCTGCTGATCATGCTGGTCGTGCTGCCGCTGTTTGTCGGCAACGCGGTGCGCGCCGCGGGCTGGATGGTGGCGTTCGGCAACAAGGGCTTCTTCAACGCCACGCTGATCGGCATGGGCGTGATCAAGACGCCGATCGAGATCATGTACACGGAGACCGCCGTGCTGATCGGCATCGTCGCCGTGAACCTGCCCTTCATGGTGCTGACGCTGCAGAGCGTCATCGAGGGGATCGACAGGGCGATGGAAGAGGCCGCCTACAGCCTCGGTGCCACTCCGACGCAGATGGCGCGGCGGGTGCTCGTGCCGCTGGCCATGCCGGGCATCCTTGCCGGCACGATCCTGACCTTCATCCTCGCCATGAACGCGTATGCGACGCCGGTGCTGCTCGGCGGGCCGAAGTTCCAGATGATGGGGCCGCTGGTCTATGGCCAGTTCGCACAGCAGAACAACTGGCCGTTCGGCGGCGCCATCGCGTTCATCCTGATGACGGCCACGATCCTGCTGACGCTGGTCGCCAATCTGGTGGTGGCCCGGCGTGGGCCTGCACGGGCGTGAGGCCGGGATTGGCTTCGGCCTCCGACCTGCCGCATTTGACAGCCGCCCCTGCCGTCGGTTTGATCGCGCCGCCGCTGCCGGCCTGACCGACGCGGTCCCGCCACCCCCAGACAGTCCGGACCTCATCATGAACGGCGCCGATCGGTTGTGCGACGTCCTGCTCGCCAACGACGTGGATGTGTGCTTTGCCAATCCGGGCACGTCCGAGATGCATTTTGTCGCCGCGCTCGACCGCAAGCCGCAGATGCGCTGCGTCCTCGGCCTGTTCGAGGGTGTGGTGACGGGTGCGGCCGATGGCTATGCCCGCATGGCCGACAAGCCGGCTGCAACACTGCTGCATCTTGGCCCCGGCCTCGCCAATGGCCTTGCCAACCTGCACAACGCCAGGCGGGCGCGGACGCCGATGATCAACGTGGTGGGCGACCACGCCAGCTATCACCTTGCCCATGACGCGCCGCTGACCAGCGACATCGACAGCCTGGCCCGGCCGATGTCGCACTATGTCCGGCGCATCGGCGGTGCCCATGACGTGGGGCGCGCCATCGTCGATGCCTACACGGCGTCGCTGACGCTGCCCGGCGTCACCACCGTCATCCTGCCGGCGGATGCCGCCTGGGGCGAGGTGCCCGAGGCGCCGGTCGTGCCGGTGTTGCGGCCGCGGTTGTCGCGGGTCGCCCCGGCGGCGGTCGAGGATGTGGCGCGTCTGCTGCGCGCGACGCTGGCGGCCGGCCGGCGGCCGGCTTTGCTCCTTACAGGTGGGGCGCTGCGGCAGGGTCCGCTGGAGGCGGCTGGCCGCATCGCGACGCTCATGGGCATCCGCATCATTGCCGAAATGTCGAATGGCCGCATCGAGCGCGGCCGTGGCCGTGTCGCCATCGACAAGGTTCCGTACGTGGTCGATACGGCCGTCGCGTTCCTGCAGGATGTCGACGTGCTGGTGCTGGTCGGCTCGCAGGTGCCGGTCGGCTTCTTCGCCTATCCGGGCAAGCCCGGCCGCATGGTGCGGGACGATTGCGAGATCATCACGCTGGCCCGTCCTGGCCAGGATCTGGGCGCCGTGGTGACCGATCTGGCCGATGCGCTCGGCGTGCCGGGCCATGCGGCACTGCCGCCGCCGCGGATGGAGGACGAGGGTGGTCTGCCGACCGGGCCGCTGACGGCGGACGCCATCAACCGGATCGTCGGCCACATGATCCCCGAGAACGCCATCGTTTGCGACGAGTCGGTGTCGTCCGGCCGGCGATTCTATCCGTCGACCCATGCGTCGGCGCCGCACGATTATCTGCAGCTGACGGGCGGGGCCATCGGCGTCGGAATTCCGCTCGCCACGGGCGCGGCCGTC
>JBMOJG010000803.1:0-2037 GCA_049316925.1 Alsobacter sp.
TGGTTGCAGCCTTGGACTCTGGAACAAAATCTGCCGGGGGGGGAGGCGGACAAGTTGATGTCTGACGATCTGGAGCGAAGGATCCGATGAGCCAACAAAGGCATGACGGATGGCTCCGGACGCGAGGCGAAGGCACCCGCGCGCACCGCCTACGCCGCCTGACTGCATCTCCGACACCATGGCGACGTCGGAGTGGTTGCACCTGGCGCCGCAACGGTTTACAGTCTGCGTCGGCGGCTTGGGTTTACTGTATTGCCAAGCCGCTCGTCCCGGCCGAACCGCCGGTTTGTTATCCCTAACTTTTAAGGAGGCCTCATGGCTTCATTGAACCGTCCCTTCTCGGGACCCGGCTTGGCGTCTGTCCGCCCTCAGCACTGGGCGCCTTGCACGCCACCGTTCGCCGGCAAGCGCCAGCAAGAACGCGCGCAAGATGAGGTGGTGTCGTACGCCTACCTGGATCTCTCCAACCTCTACGTCGGTGCGGCGCAGGTGTCGGCCGCACGCCTTGGATGGGCCGCATCACCCGCCGACGCGGCCGAGCGCGGGATTGCCGACCAGCAGCTTCGCATCAAGTTCGGAGCGACCAGGGAATTCTTGGTTGGCACCTCGTCCGCGAAAGCGCGATGCATTGCGTTCGGATCGGTCAAGGATGAAGGTGACACCCGGATTGCGGACAGCCTGCGGCGCAACGGTATCGAGCCGAGGATGCTTCGTCGATCGTTGTCAGGACGCGAGAAGGGCGTAGATACCAGCTTAGTCGTGACGATGCTCGAAGACCTTCTTCTCGGCGAGTGTCACGGCGGGATACTTGACGTGACCATGGTGTCGGGTGATCGCGATCTGTGCGAGGTTCTTGAACCTCTCCGTCGCCGCGGCATCGAGGTCGACGTTGCCGCGTGGAGACACACCGTGTCGACGGAGCTGATGCGGCTCGCGAGGCGATTCGTGCCACTCGATGACCACTTCGAGCTGCTCACCTACCGCGAAGAGCGCGCGTAGCCCAGGCACAGGGTGCCGGGCCACTACCCGGCACCTGATCACCCGATCGTGAACAGTTGACACGAGGCATAAGGCAACGCACATGGAGACACAGAAGGAATCGCCGCTCCGCGACGACCAACGAGAACTGAAGACTCTCACCCTCAGAATGCCCATGGAGGTCCACAGACGAGTCGAAGATGCGGCTCGGGGGTTGGGCCTGTCGCTCAACCAATTCATCACTGATGCTGCCGATGCAGCCGTTCGGCAGCGCACTGGTGGCATCGGATCGGCGCCTTCCGCAACCGTCGAACCTGTGATGCTGGTTGTCGACCTCGACTCGTTCGCCGGACGTTCAGGCATCAACGTGGAGGTGCTCGAGACGCAAGCGGCGGCCATTGGGCGCACGGTCATAAGGGCCAGCTACTCGGCGGGCCTCGACACCGAGCTGCGCGCCAGTCGTCAACAACTCCTTCAGCGCCACTTCCGGCATGAAAGTTTGGCTTCGCGTGATGCGCTCCGGCTCCGCATTGCGGCGGACTGCCTCATCGCCATGACAGATGTCCACGTCAAGCATGTCGTCCTGGTCACGGCCGACGAAGAGTTCGGGTTTCTGTCGGCCGTCGTAGAAGAGAGGGGCGGCGCAGTACATGCGGTCGGAGCGAAGTCCGCAGCGACCACGAGTCCGGGCTTCATCAGGTCGTTCCGCAGCTTCCGGTACTACGACCATCTCGACAAACCGCCCGAGTCCGCCGAGCTGCGGCAGATCCGGGCGAGGTATGCGGAGATGCTCGTGCAGACCGCGTACCGCATCGAGCAGCGCGACGCAAAGCCCGTAGGGGCAGCCGTCATTCCACTCCTGCGCGACCGACACCCTGAGCTGTCGCTCGAACTCCTGGAGATTCGGTCCTGGCGCGAGCTCGCCGAGGTGGCGCGCGACCTTGGGATGCTGACAGCCGTCGAGTCGAGCGGCGCCGACTTCGCGCTCCGCTTGTCGGAAAGGGTCGGGTCACTGGCCAGAGATTGCTGGAGCGTGCCGATGCAGCCAACGCGCAGCGA
>JBMOJG010000804.1:0-2036 GCA_049316925.1 Alsobacter sp.
TCGCGTCGGCCTTCTGTTCCTCATTCCGGGCTCGGGCACGACCCTGCGCGTCAATGGCCGCGCCCATCTCGATACGGCACCGGCGCTGCTGGAATCCTTTGCCGTCGATGGCAAGGAGCCGCGCTGCGTCATCGTCATCACAATCGAGGAGATCTATTTCCAGTGCGCCCGTGCCATCGTCCGATCGGCGCTGTGGGACCCGGCCCACCATGTCGGACCGGCGGCGCTGCCGAGCCCCGGCGCCATTCTGGCGGCGCTGTCGGAAGGCAGCGTCGGCGGCGAACCCTATGACCGCGAGTGGCCAGCCCGCGCCAAGGCCAGCCTCTGGTAGGCCGCGATAGCATCATCCCGCCACGTGGACACCGGTTGGCGGACAAAGATGATGCTCAAACAGAGAGTTAGCGCTTCACCCCGAACGGGTTGGAGCCGGGCCCCAGCGTCCGCTTCTGGAAGCCCTTCTCGGCCATGGTCGGCCGCTTGGCCGACAGGATCCGCGAATTGATCCCCTGCCAGCCGATCTCGCCCGAGAGACGGCCATATTCGATCTTCGGGCAACGGTTCATGATGACGGTCACGCCCCGCGCCTCAGCCCGGGCGGCGGCCGCATCATTGCGCACCGAGAGCTGCATCCAGATCACCTTCGGCAGCGGATCGAGCGCCAGCGCCTCGTCGGTGATCGGGCCGGCGGCCTCCGAGTTGCGGAAGATCTCCACCATGTCGACCGGCCCGGGCAGCGCCGCGAGGCTGGGATAGACGGTCTGGCCCAGGATGGTGGTGCCGGCCAGTCCCGGATTGACCGGAATGACGTCGAAGCCGCGTTCGATCAGGTATTTCAGGACGATCCAGCTCGGTCGCGCCGGATTGGCCGAGGCGCCGACCAGCGCGATGCTGCGGGTGGCGCGCAGGATGCCGCGGATCAACTCGTCAGGGTATTGGTCATGGCTCATGCCGGCTGTTGTAGCGGGGGTGGCCGCGGGGCGGAAGCCGGCAGCGCCGCGTCCGGCACCGCTCAGGGCCGCCGCGCCCGCATGCGCCGCGCCAGCATCTCGGAGGCCACGAGCGCTGCCATCGACACCACCACCGCGATGATGACCAGCCGCAGCGCAGGTCCGTCGCCGCCCGGGACCTGCGTGTAGCCATAGATCGCTGCGGCCAGCGTCTGCGTCTCGCCCGGGATGCTCGACACGAACGTGATCGTGGCGCCGAACTCGCCCAGCGCCTTGGCGAAGGCCAGCACGGCCCCGGCGAGCACGCCTGGCCACGCCAGCGGCAGGGTGACGGTCAGGAACACCCAGGCGGGGGAAGCGCCAAGCGTGCCGGCTGCATCCTCGAGGCCACGGTCGACCGCCTCGATCGACAGGCGTACCGCCCGGACCAGCAGCGGAAACGCCATCACCGCCGCGGCCAGCGCCGCGCCGGTCCAGCGAAACGACAGCACGATTCCGCAGCACGCCTCCAGCGCCTGTCCGGCCGGGCCGCGCCGCCCGAAGCTGACGAGCAGCAACCATCCGGTCACAACCGGCGGCAGCACCAGCGGCAAGTGCACGACGGCGTTGAGCAGGCCATGCCCCGGGAACCGGCCGCGCGCCAGCACCAGCGCCACGAGGATGCCGGGAACCAGGCTCGCCACCGTCGCCCAGAAGGCGATGCGCAGCGACAGCGTCAGCGCCGTCCATTCCTCGGCGGTCAGCAGGTCCACGCGACACGGATCTCCGCGGCGGCCCGGCGCCGCCCGGGACGGGCATGCAGCCGATCGGGGACGAGGGTCAAGCGTGTTGCCGTGCGCCGCCTCAGCGCCATTGCGGCTCGCGCTTCTCCAGGAAGGCGCCGATGCCCTCCTGCGCGTCGCGGGCGAGCATGTTCTCCACCATCACGGCGGCCGCATACGCATAGGCGTCGGCAAGCCCCATCTCGGACTGGGCGTAGAAGGCCCGCTTGCCGACCGCCAGCACGGGCGCCGCCTTGGCGGCGATCTTTGCGGCGATCGCCAGCGCCGCCTCGAGCGCCGTCCCGGCCGGGACGACGCGGTTGACCAG
>JBMOJG010000805.1:0-2032 GCA_049316925.1 Alsobacter sp.
GACGCGCATGCACCGGTCCGGTGGCAGTCGTGTCGAGGGCAAAGTCCACCGTCCAGCCTTTCGGGGCGTCAACGCCCTCGGCGCCGCGGCCGCCGTCGCGGCTGACCCTGAGCTGCGTCGCCGCCGTTTCGCCCGGCAGGCGCAGCGGCAGGTCCATCACCCAGCTCTGCGCCGGCCCGTTCTGATGGGAGTTCGGCGCACCCGGCTGGCTTGCGGCCGTCGGCTGTCCGGTGACCTCGGCCGGCAGCGACGCCAGCTGGGACAGCACGATCCGGTCGAGCACCGCCTCGGTCCGCTCGATCACCGTTGCCCTCAGCACGCCGGCCGGTACGTCCGGCGGCAGGTCGGCGGCCTTGTCGGGAACCGGCCGCGACGGCGCGGGCGCCCTGTCTGCCTGTGGTGGCGGGGAACGACCGGGCGCCGGTTCAGCCGTGCTGCCGGATGACGCCGAAGCGTCGGCAGGGTCGCGCCCCAGCAGTTGCGCGAAGAGGGCCAGCGCGGCGCCCGGGTGTGGCGCTTCGGAAGAGAGCTTTACCGGAGCCTGTCCGTCCGGTCGTTGCGACACCTGCAATGCGTCAGGAGCCGGCCTTGCGGTGTCCGGTCCTGAACCTGGCAACGGCCCGATGGCTGCGCGCCCCAATGGTGCGGAATCGCCGCGGGCAATTCTCGAGGGCGTCAACCCGTTACGGTCAGCCGCAGCCGCCCCGGTTCCAGGGGAGTCAAGGCCGGGAGGCGTGGCCACCGCAGGCCCGCCGGATGGGCCGGTGGCGCGCCGTGTCGGGGCGTCTGCCTGCGCGGGCTGGCCCGCGGCAGAGCCTGCCGGGGCGCCGGATTGGGGCAACACCCCGGCTGTCGTCTTGCCCGCAGCGGCCGCAGCGCCGGGGGCCGTCGCATCCGCGGTCTGCGGCTGGTCGGGAGCATCAGCGGCCAAGCGCACCGGAGGGGCGATGGCCGCTTCGGTGCTGCCCGGCCTCCACGCCAAGGCCGTGGCCAGCACGGTCGCCAGCGCCGACTTGAGGTCTGCCGCCACCGGACGTCCTGCGGCAGCCCGTGCCTCACCGAACAGGCCCGAGCGGGCGACGGCAGAGGCGAGCATCTCAGGATCGGCCACCTGCTGGGCAGACAGACCAAACGTGGACAGTGCAGCCACCGCATCGCGCAGCGGCGCAGGCAGCGCAGTGGAAGGGGCGAGCCTGGCCAGCAGGGCAAGCAATGGCGCCGGGCCGTCCTGGCCGGCCAGTGCCGCCTGACGCACGGCCTGAAGCACCGCCGAACGGGTGATGGCTGGAACGGGCGCTGCCGCTTCTGCCGCAGAGCCGGCCGCCCCCGCCGGAGCCGGCGCTGCCGCCGCGATCAGGGACAGCGTCAACCTTGCGCCGACACTCTGCACGATGAAACTCGCGCGACTGCCGGCCGGGATGTCCACAGGCAGGTCGGCGTCGATCGGCCCGGCCGCTGTCGCCAGCCGCAAGAGCCCGTCAGCCCCGGGCCCGACGACGCGCGCATCGATCCGGTCGCCCGGCGCCAGCGGCGCCGGTGCGGCCGCAACAGGGGCGGACGGAGTGGAAACGGGGGGCTGGATCGCCATGATGACCCATCACGCCACAGCGTCCTTGCCGCCCCGTTAAGGCGAATGCCGTCCTACAGGACCTTGCCGGGGTTGAGGATGCCGTTGGGGTCGAGTGTCGCCTTGATGGCGCGCATCATGGCCAGCGCCACCGGGTCCTTCACCTGCGGCAGCAGATGCCGTTTCAGCTGGCCGATGCCGTGCTCGGCCGAGATCGAGCCACCGGCCTCCGCGGTGAGGTCGTGGATGACGGTGTTGACCTCGTCCCAGCGCGCCAGATAGGCCGCCTTGTCGGCGCCGACAGGCTGGCTGACATTGTAGTGCAGATTGCCATCGCCGAGATGGCCGAAGGGCAGGGGACGGCAGCCCGGCACGGCCCGCTCCAGCGCCGCATTGGCCCGGGTGATGAAATCCGGGATGGCCGGGATCGGCACCGAGATGTCGTGCTTGATCGAGCCGCCCGCA
>JBMOJG010000806.1:0-2030 GCA_049316925.1 Alsobacter sp.
CAGGATGCGATCGCCGGCCTTGACGTCGAGCGGGACAAGCTTGCCGCTTTCGTCGCGGGCACCTGAGCCGACGGCGACGATCTCGCCTTCCTGCGGCTTCTCCTTGGCGGTGTCCGGAATGATGATGCCGCCCTTCGTCTTCTCCTCGGACTCGAGGCGGCGAACGACGACGCGGTCGTGTAGCGGACGGAATTTCATGTGTCTGTTCCTCTCGGGCGACGCGCCCCCGGGGGCGCCTAAGCGGTCCTGGACGAGCCTGCTAGCACTCGATGCTGGTGAGTGCCAGCACGGTGAGCGGGACATATGGCCGGCTCCTGCCGATGTCAAGTGAGAGGGGCCAGGCATGGGGGCCATCGGTTAACGCTCGCGTGCCATTCTGGACGCCTTGCTCAGACCGGATCTGCCCATCGCCGATGTCCCTTGCCGCCAGCGTCATCCTGAATTCCCTGGCGAATTTCGCCCTCGGCCTGCTGCTGGCCCGTTTCCTCGGCCCGGCAGGGTTCGGCGCGTTCGCCGTCGCGGTGGCGGCGGCCGGCGTCATGACCATCCCGTTGATCGAGTGGCTGCGGCACGCTGCAACGCGGTTCTACGCGGACAGCACACGGCTGACGACCCCGGCGATCCGCTCGAGCCTCGACGCCGTGGCGGCCACGGCCATGGGCCTCGTGGTCGTGCTCGCCGTCATCGAGGCGCTTGTCGGCGGTGACCGGGCGGCAGGCCTGCTCGCCTTGGCGGCGATCTACACCGTGTTCGGCGCCTGTTTCGACTATCACGCCGCCCTGGCAAGGGCGCGCAATCTGGACCTCACCCTGGCAGGGCTGATGGCGGTGCGGCATGCCCTGGCGCTCGGGCTGATGCTCGGCATCGCGCTGGTGTGGTGCGAGCCGGAAGCCGTGCTGGCGGCGGGCGCCGTTGCGCTGACCCTTGCGGTTGCGGTAGCCCGCTCCCGGCTGGCGGACCCCTGGGCGTGCCTGTCCGTCGCCCGGCTCGCCGAGGTCCGACGCTTCGCGGCCTATGGCATGCCGATCGTGGCGGCAGGCGGCATCGCGCTGCTGCAGGCCTTCTACCTGCGCGGCGCGGTGGCGTCGCAGTTCGGACTGGCCGAGGCCGGCAAGTTCGCGCTCGCCCACGATATCGGCGTGCGGGTCATCGCCGTGCTGGGGACCGCGCTCGACGTGGTGCTGTTCCAGCTCGCGGTGCGGGCGCATGACCGCGCCGGACCGGCGGCCTCGCAGCAGCAGCTGTCGCGCAACATGACGGCGACGCTGGCGGTGCTCGTGCCGGCCGGCGTCGGCTTCTGGCTGGTGCTGCCGGCGTTCGAGGCGGTATTCGTATCGACGGCCTTCAAGGGCGTATTCGCGGAGACGCTTGCCATCCTGCTGCCCGGCCTGGTGCTGTGGGGGGTTGCGATCTTCGCCATCGCGCCCAGCTTCCAGATTGCCGGCCGGACGCTGCCGGTGACCATCCCGGCGCTGGTGTCGCTGGCGGTCAACCTCGTCTTCGACGCAGTTGTGGCGGGCCGGATGGGGCCATTGGGCCATGCTTGGGGCTTCACCGTGGGCATGGCGGCCGGCTTCACGGTTTTCCTGGTTATCGCATTCCGGCAGACTCACGCGCGGCCAGCCCTGCGCGACCTCGCCGGCATCCTGGTGGGGACGATGGCGATGGTCAGCGTTGTGGCGCCGATGCAGGCAGGCCTGCCGGCAGCGGCCGTGCTGGCGGTCGCCGTTCCGCTCGGCGGGGCCGTGCATCTGGCGGTGTGCTGGCTGTTCGATGTGGCGGGGCTGCGCGCCGTCGTCAGCTCTTGCGTCCCAGCAGCAGGATCAACGAGCCGGCCATGATGAGACCGCCGCCGGCAAGCGCCGACGACGTCGGCACCTCGGCGAAAAAGAAATAGCCCAGCGCCACTGCGAACAGGAAGCTGGTGTACTCGACAGTCCCGATCTTGGCCGCGGGTGCACGTGTGAAGGCCGTTGCATAGGCCAGCTGCCCGGCCGAACCCAGCAGGCCGATCAGCAGCAGCGCCTGCC
>JBMOJG010000807.1:0-2027 GCA_049316925.1 Alsobacter sp.
GCCGCCGCGCTTCAAGGTGTTCGCCAAGAAGTCCGCGGCTGTCGCGGCGGAGTGAGTCCAGCCGGCGCGGGCTGCCCGCGCCGGTTCCCCGCCTGCCTCTGGAGGTCGCGCCATCGCGCACAACCGCAAGGTCGTCCTGACGCGCGTCGTGCCCGGTCGCCCTGAGGCGGCCGACTTTGCCGTGGCCGACGGTGCGGTGCCCGAGCCCGGACCCGGCGAGGTGCTGGTCCGCCACGCCTTCCTGTCGCTCGATCCCTACATGGCCTCGGCCATCAAGGGACGGCACATGTCGGGCGCCGTCGCCCCGGGGGACGTGATGCCCGGCGAGACCGTGGGCCGCGTTGCCGCCTCGCGCCATCCGGGATTCGCCGAGGGCGACCTGGTGATCTCCCGCGGTGGCTGGCAGCTGTGGTCGGTTGCCGAGCCCGCCGACGCGTCCCTGCGCGGCATGGCGGCCGCGCTGTCGCCCGGCGTCACGAAGCTGTCTGTGCCGCACGGACTTTCGCCGTCGCTTTTGCTCGGCGTGCTGGGCATGCCCGGCCTCACCGCCTTTGCCGGCGTGCGCGACGTTCTCGCGCCAAAGCCCGGCGAGACCTTCGTGGTCTCGGCTGCCGCCGGTGCAGTGGGCGGGACGGCCGGGCAGGTTGCCCGCGCCATGGGGGCGCGCGTCATCGGCATCGCCGGCTCGGCTGACAAATGCCGGCACGTGGTCGAGACCTTCGGCTTCGACGGGTGTGTCGACCACCGTGACGCCGACTGGAAGAAGACGCTAGCCAAGCTCTGTCCCGACGGGGTCCATGCCTATTTCGACACGGTGGGCGGGGAGATGCTGAAGGGTGTCATGCCACGCCTCGCGATGGGCGGACGCGTCATGCTGTGCGGCATGATGGAGCAGTACAACAGCGCCGAGATTTTGCCCGGCCCGAGCCTCGCCCCGATCCTGCAGCGGCGCGCCACCATCACGGGCTTCGTCGTCTACGACCACTGGGAGACGATGCCGCTGTGGCGCAGCCTCGGCGCCGCGTGGATCGCGCAGGGACGTCTCCGGTTCGCCGAATCCGTCACCGCCGGGCTCGACAGTGCGCCGCAGGCCTTCGCCGACCTGATGGCCGGGCGCAATGTCGGCAAGGCCATCGTCGCCCTCGATCCCTGACGCCGTCCCCAGTCCCGGAGCCAGCCGTGCCGACCCTGTTCGACCCTGTCCGCATCGGTGACCTCGACCTGCCCAACCGCATCGTCATGGCGCCGTTGACGCGCACGCGCTGCACCAATGCGCAGGCCGTGCCGAACGACCTGATGCTGACCTATTACCGGCAGCGGGCAACGGCCGGGATGATCATCACCGAGGGCGTGCCGGTGACGCCGATGGGCATTGGCTACGCCAACCTCCCCGGCATCTGGTCGGACGAGCAGGTCGCGGGCTGGCGCCGGATCACGGAGGCTGTCCATGGCGCCGGCGGCCGCATCCTGATGCAGCTCTGGCATGTCGGGCGCATCTCCGACCCGATTTTCCTTGGCGGCGAACTGCCGGTGGCTCCGAGTGCCATCGCGGCGACCGGAACGGTGTCGCTGCTGCGGCCAAAGACCCCTTTCGTGACGCCGCGAGCGCTGCGGCTCGACGAGCTTCCCGTCATCGTCGAGGCCTTCCGCTGCGGCGCCGAAAACGCGCAGCGTGCCGGCTTCGACGGCGTCGAGCTGCACGGGGCCAATGGCTACCTGCTCGACCAGTTCCTGGAGGACGGCGCCAACCATCGCGACGATGCCTATGGCGGCCCTGTCGAGAACCGCGCCCGGCTGCTGCTCGAATGCGCCGATGCGGCGATCTCGGTGTGGGGGCCCGGCCGCGTCGGCATGCACCTGTCGCCACGGGCCGATGGCCATTCCATGTCCGACAGCGACCCGCTGGCGACCTTCACCTATGTGGCGCGCGAGCTTGGCCGGCGCCGCATCGCCTTCCTGCTCGGCCGCGAGGCGGAACGGCCGGACAGCATCGGGCCGCAGCTCAAGCGGGCCTTCGGCGGCGCCTA
>JBMOJG010000808.1:0-2024 GCA_049316925.1 Alsobacter sp.
AACGCCTCTACCTAGCCCGTCTAATTCATGAGGCGTTGGCTTTTGGGTGTTTCTGGACGTGGGTCGTGGGGCCTCGTTGCGTGTTTTCACCGCTTGTGGAACTGGACTTTAGGAACGCGTTGGCTGTTGAAGGGACTTGCTCATCGGGGCGGCTTGGCCCCGTCGGCTATGGTTCGGCAGGCTGCAGCGCGATGGCGATGGTGCGGAAGAGCTCGGCTTGCGGGCAGGCAGCGGAGAAGGCCAGACGGACGCGCGAGACGGTCTCGATGATGCGAGCGCCGAGCTTGAGAAGGCGCAGGCGCAGGGTGGCGAACTCGGCCGTGGCCAGGGCGTGGGCTTTGGGGATGGCGTCGCGGACGGTGAGCATCAACCAGTAGGCGGCGGTGTGGAGCACGAGACGGACCTGGTTGGCGATCGGCGATCTGCAGCTGGTGCGGTCGGAGGCGAGCTGGCTCTTGTGCATCTTGATCAGGTTCTCGGCCTGGCCGCGGGCGCAGTAGATCACGTCATATATGCGCTCGGCCGATCCTTGCGTGAGGTTGGTGACGACGAAGCGGATGTCGAGGCCCAGGGTGGTGGCCTCGATGCGTGCGCAGGCGCGGCGTTCGATGGTCCAGGACTTTGCCTGGTATCGGGTCTCGGCATAGCCGCGCAGAGCGGGCTTCTGGTCGAGTGCCCGCCGGGTCCGGATATCATCGGCGGCTTCATCGACAAGGCGGTCGAGGACGCGATTGCCGGGCTGTCCGAAGACGTAGTCGACGCCGTTCTGCTCGCACCAGTCCATGACCTCGGGCCGGCCATAGTGGCCGTCGCCGCGGATCAGGATGCGGGTTTTCGACCAGCGGGTGCGGATGCGCCGGACCAGACGCCGGACATGGCCGCGGATCTCCCGGCCCGCCGGGGTCTTTCCCGGACGCAGGATCATCGCCACCGGGCGCCCCGTCGCGGTGTCGTAGATATGGATCGGCAGGAAGCAGCGCTCGTCGTAGTGGGCATTGAACAGCGACAGCTGCTGATGGCCGTGCACGACATCGACCGTGTCGTCGATGTCGAGCGTCACGCTCGTGGGCGGCGTCCGGTAGCTTTGCAGCCAGAGATCGACCAGCACATTGGAGAGCCGGATGATGGTCTTGAGGTCTGGCAGGTTCTCGGCCCGCGACAGCGTCGGCTGCGAGCACAGGTCCAGCCCGCTGTCGGGCAGCCGACCGCAGGCGAGCTTGAAGGCCGGATCGCTACGCAGCCGGTCGAGATCATTGCCGTCCTCGTAGCCGCAGGCGATCGCCAGGATGCGGGCGCGAACAATATCGGCCATGCCGTGCGTGACCCGGGCTGGGTCGCGAGGATCAAGGATCACCGCGGCAAGCTTGTTGGCCAGCTGCAGGCGTCGTTCGGCTGCCGCCAGTAGCATGACCCCACCATCCGAGGTGATCCGGCCGCCGTCGAACGCGGCTGTGATCTTCTTGCGTGCAATGGCTGGCAATGAAAACGGAAGAACCGTATCGTCGGTCATGGCGGGTGTGGCTCGCTCGATGCAGCGGACAGGGTTGGCTTCGACAACCGAATCCTACGCTATATCAATCGCTTAGGCTACATCTGCCACCACCGGCAAAGCACCCTGATGAATAAGACGGGTTAGAGCTGCTTGCCGCCGAGCCGTCCATTCGCCAAGAGCTCGACAGGATCGCCTTCTATTTCAGCGAGGCAGCTTAGCGCCCCCCGAACGATTAGGGAAAGCCGACCTACATAGTCTAGGTATCAACCTAAAAGGTTAGTTCGCAGTTCCATCGAGATCGGATCGCGCTGGGCGCGAAACTGGTGCCGTTCAAGCGAATGTTTTAGCTAGGAATCTGATCCGGATAGCGGGTTCTACACCTTGGAAACTCGCAGGTATTGGCATCGACCAAAACTGGTGCGATTTCCTGTGCAACCGCACAGCGCGTTTTCGTCATTCGCTATGGTCGCTACCAAGATAAACTCTTGGGAAAAGCGGAAATACTTTAACGGAATCAATGGCTAAGACGCTT
>JBMOJG010000809.1:0-2023 GCA_049316925.1 Alsobacter sp.
CGTGGTTCATCGACACGATCTCGACCTTGTCGGTGGTGAAGTCCTTCACCGGGTGGTTCGCGCCATGATGCCCCTGGTGCATCTTCATCGTCTTCGCACCGACGGCGAGCGCCATCATCTGGTGGCCGAGGCAGATGCCGAAGGTCGGAATGCGCTCGTCCAACAGGCGACGGATCACCGGCACCGCATAGACGCCGGTCGCCGCCGGATCGCCCGGCCCGTTCGACAGGAACACGCCGTCCGGCGCCAGCGCCAGGATCTCCTCGGCGCTGGTCGTCGCCGGCACCACCGTGACCTTGCAGTCGCGGTCGGCCAGGAGCCGCAGGATGTTGCGCTTCACCCCGTAGTCGATGGCGACCACGTGGCGCCGCTCGATCGTGCGCCGGCCATGACCCTCGCCCCAGGCCCAGCTGGTCTCGTCCCAGTCGAAGCGCTGCGCCGCCGTCACGCCGGGCACGAGATCGAGCCCGTCCATCGACGGCAGGGCCGCCGCCCGGGCCCGCAGCGCCGGCAGGTCGAACGCACCGTGGGGATCGAACACGATCACCGCATTGGGCATGCCCCCGTCGCGGATCAGCGCGGTCAGGGCGCGGGTGTCGAGCCCGGCGATGCCGACGATGCCGCGCACCTTCAGCCAGGCGTCGAAATGCCGGCCGGAGCGCCAGTTGGACGGATCCGTCACTGCCGTGTGGACGACCACGCCGCGCACGCCGGGCGCCGCCGCGAGGTTGATCGTCTCGATGTCCTCGTCATTGGTGCCGACATTGCCGATATGCGGAAATGTGAAGGTCACGATCTGCCCCGCATAGGACGGATCGGTCAGGATCTCCTGGTAGCCGGTCATCGCCGTGTTGAAGCAGACCTCGCCACTGGCCTCGCCGGTGGCGCCGATGCCGAAGCCCTCGCACACCGTGCCGTCGGCCAGCACCAGCAGGGCGGTGGGGCGCGGCTCGTGCCAGCCCGTGGGCGCGTCCGTCCCGGCGCCAGGCGCCTGATCTTGAACAGTCGTCATTTTCGTCCTAAATCCTGCCGCCCGGCCGAAGCGGGAGATCAACCCCCGCCGGGCCTGCGCCGGAGCCGAGCTCCTTAAGCGTCAGGCCGGCAAACTAGGCCGGGCCGGGGCGCGCGTCAACCCGCGGGCGCCGGAAAATAGACTAGATACGGCAAGCACTTACACGGCAGGCAGCGTCCCCGGTGACGAATCGGGCGCCGCCACGGCCCAACCGGGAAAGACGAGGCCGCCATGCGCGAGCAGTTCACCGAAGAGCTCAAGGCGGCCATGAAGGCCGGCGACAAGCGCCGCATCTCCACCATCCGGCTGATCACCGCGGCGCTGAAGGACCGCGACATCGAGGCCCGCGGCGCCGGCAAGGACGCGCTCGGCGCCGACGAGATCCTGAGCCTGCTGCAGAAGATGGTGAAGCAGCGCCAGGAGAGCCTCAAGATCTACGAGGACAACGCCCGCGAGGACCTCGCCTCCCAGGAGCGCGAGGAGATCGCCATCATCATGGGCTTCATGCCCAGCCAGATGGACGACGCCGCCGTCACCGCCGCCATCGCCGCCGTGGTGGCCGAGACCGGCGCCGCCGGCATGCGCGACATGGGCAAGGTCATGGCCGCCCTCAAGGAGCGCTACGCCGGCCGCATGGACTTCGGCAAGGCCAGCGCCGCCATCAAGGCACATCTGTCCGGCCCGACCTGAGCCTGGGCGGAAATCAGCCGCAGAGAGTGTCCGTAACCCGTTCGACCAGAGTCGCACCGTTTCATCTGCAAGGACGATCGCCTGCTCACGCAGCAGGTCCTCCATGTTCCGCGTTGGAAGCGGATAGCGAACGTCGATCATCACGGAAAAGCGGTTCAGCCCGGGCAGGATCTGGACATCGTGGACGTGAAATTTCGATAGTTGTTACCGTCACATACACCATCTGGAAAAGATTTCCCCTCCGAAACTGCCACACCACCACCGGGACAACGCTTATCGCAAGCCATCGTCAATTAATTTTGCCTATTGAGAGCACACACA
>JBMOJG010000810.1:0-2017 GCA_049316925.1 Alsobacter sp.
GCGGGGACCTCCGTCCGGCTTTTCCAGCGTGATGGGCAAACAGGACGGTCGGCGCGATGCGGCGGCCGTTCTTGTTTTTGGGGAGACGGCTCAGATCTGCCGCGTCACCATCATCTTCTTGATTTCGGCGATGGCCTTGGCCGGGTTCAGCCCCTTGGGGCAGGCCTTGGCGCAGTTCATGATCGTGTGGCACCGGTAGAGCCGGAACGGATCCTCGAGATTGTCGAGCCGATCCCCCGTCGACTCGTCGCGCGAGTCGATCAGCCAGCGATAGGCCTGCAGCAACGCGGCCGGGCCGAGATAGCGGTCGCCGTTCCACCAATAGCTCGGGCAGGACGTCGAGCAGCAGGCGCACAGGATGCACTCGTAGAGACCGTCGAGCTTCACGCGGTCTTCGGGAGTCTGCTTCCACTCCTTCTCCGGCGACGGGCTCGACGTGTGCAGCCACGGCTCGATCGAGGCGTGCTGGGCGTAGAAGTTCGACAGGTCCGGCACCAGGTCCTTGATCACCGGCATGTGTGGCAGCGGATAGATCCGCACCGAGCCGACAACGTCGTCGACAGCCTTGGTGCAGGCGAGCGTGTTGGTGCCGTCAATGTTCATCGCGCAGGAGCCGCAGATGCCCTCGCGGCACGAGCGGCGGAACGTCAGCGTCGCGTCGATCTTCGTCTTGATCCAGATGATCGCGTCCAGCACCATCGGACCGCAATCGTCGCGATCGACGAAATACGTGTCGAGGCGCGGGTTGGTGGCCCCGTCCGGATCGTAGCGGTAGATCTTGAACTCCGTCAGACGCTTGGCGCCGGCCGGCTTCGGCCACACCTTGCCGTCGACGACACGGGAGTTCTTGGGGAGCGTGAGCTGGACCATCTGGCGACCTTTCCTCAGTACACGCGGGCTTTGGGCTCGATGTACTGCACGTCATTGGTCATCGTGTAGGTGTGCACCGGCCGGTAGTCGATCGTCACCGTCTGGCGGTTCTCGTCGATCCACGCCAGCGTGTGCTTCATCCATTCCTTGTCGTCGCGGTCCGGATAATCCTCGCGCGCATGCGCACCGCGGCTCTCCTGCCGGTTGGCAGCCGACTCCATCGTCACCACCGCCTGGGTGATGAGATTGTCGAACTCCAGCGTCTCCAGCAGGTCGGAGTTCCAGATCAGCGACCGGTCGGTGACGCCGATGTCGGCCGCGCCGCGCCACACCTCGTGGATCAGCGTCTGGCCCTCGGCCAGCACCTCGCCGGTGCGGAACACGGCGCAGTTGTTCTGCATCGTGCGCTGCATCTTCAGGCGCAGCTCGGCGGTCGGCGTCCCGCCCTTGGCGTTGCGGAAACGGTCCAGCCGCGACAGCGCGAGGTCGGCCGAGCCCTGCGGCAGCGGCGCATGCTTCTCGCCGGGCGTGACCAGCTCGGCGGCGCGCAGGCCGGCGGCGCGGCCAAACACCACGATGTCGAGCAGCGAGTTGGAGCCGAGCCGGTTGGCACCGTGCACCGACACGCACGCCGCCTCGCCCAGCGCCATCAGGCCCGGCACGATGGCGTTCGGGTCGCCGTCCTTCAGCGTCAGCACCTCGCCGTGATAATTCGTCTGGATGCCGCCCATGTTGTAGTGGACGGTCGGCAACACCGGGATCGGCTCCTTGGTGACGTCGACACCGGCGAAGATCCGCGCGCTCTCCGAAATGCCGGGCAGGCGCTCGTGCAGGATCTTCGGATCGAGATGGTCAAGATGCAGGTGGATGTGGTCGGCATTCTTGCCGACGCCGCGCCCGCCGCGGATCTCCATCGTCATCGCCCGCGAGACAACGTCGCGCGAGGCCAGATCCTTGGCCGACGGGGCGTAGCGCTCCATGAAGCGCTCGCCCTCTGAGTTCGTGAGGTAACCGCCCTCGCCGCGCGAGCCCTCGGTGATCAGGCAGCCCGCCCCGTAGATCCCGGTGGGGTGGAACTGCACGAACTCCATGTCCTGCAGCGGCAGGCCGGCGCGCAGCACCATGGCGTTGCCGTCGCCGGTGCAGG
>JBMOJG010000811.1:0-2011 GCA_049316925.1 Alsobacter sp.
AGCACGGATCACCCCGTCGGCCATCGGCACATAGAGCGTCTCGCCCATCCGCGCCCGGCCGCCCGCCACCAGTGCCAGCGCAATCGACCGGTCGAGCGTCGGGCTCGCATAGGAGGAGGTGACGTGGCCGAGCGCCGCCGTGCCGCGGACCGGCGTGGCCTGCGCGGTCACCTGAGCGCCCTCCTCGAGCGCGGCGTGCGGGTCCACCGTCAACAGGCCGACAAGCTGCTTTCGGTCCGCGCGCAGCATGTCCGGCCGGCTCAGCGATCGCTTGCCGACAAAATCCTTCTTGCCGCGGCCGATCATCCGCCCGAGGCCGAGATCGTCCGGCGTCACCGTGCCGTCGGTCTCCTGGCCGACGATCACATAGCCCTTCTCGGCCCGCAGCACGTGCATCGCCTCGGTGCCGTAGGGCGTCAGGCCGAACGCCTGCCCGGCCGCATGGATCGCCTCCCAGACCGCCAGGCCATGGCCTGCCGGCACATTCACCTCGAACCCCAGCTCGCCGGTAAAGCTCACGCGAAACAGCCGGGCAGGCACCCCGGCCACGTGGCAGGTCCGGATGCTCATATGGGGCATGGCGGCCTCCGACAGGTCCGTGCCCGCGACCAGCGGCGCCAGCACGTCGCGGGCCCTTGGGCCCTGCACGGCGATCACCGCCCACTGCTCGGTCGTCGAGGTCAGCCAGACCGTCAGGTCGGTGAACTCGGTCTGCAGGTAGTCCTCCATGTGGGCGAGCACGCGTGCCGCCCCGCCGGTCGTGGTCGTCACATGGAAGCGGTCTGCAGCCAGCCGTCCGACCACGCCGTCGTCCATGACGAAACCGGCCTCGCTCGGCATCAGCCCATAGCGGCAGCGCCCTGGCGCCAGGTTCGCCCAGCTGTTGGTGTAGAGCCGATCGAGGAAGGCTGCCGCATCGGGGCCGCAGACCTCGATCTTGCCGAGTGTCGAGGCATCGAACAGGCCCACGGCATTGCGCACCGCTCGACACTCGCGGGCGGTCGCGGCGTGCAGATCCTCGCCGGCGCGCAAAAAGGCGCGCGCCCGCTTCCAGGCGCCCACATCCTCGAAGATTGCGCCCTGCGCCTGCGCCCATGCGTGCGTCGGGGTCTCGCGAACGGGATCGAACAGCAGGCCGCGTGACGGTCCGGCCAGGGTGCCGAACGTCACCGGCGTGTAGGGCGGGCGGAATGTCGTGAGCCCGACCTCCGGCACCGGCCGGCCGAGCGTCGCCGCGGCAATAGCGAGGCCGTTCATGTTCGACGTCTTGCCCTGGTCGGTGGCCATGCCCGTCGTCGTGTAGCGCTTGACGTGCTCGATCGACCGGAAGCCCTCCTGCACGGCGAGCCCGATGTCGCGCGCCGTCACGTCGTTCTGGAAGTCGACAAAGGCCTTCACCCGCCGCGGATCGCGGCCATGCGGCAGCGCGCCGCGCCAGCCGCCGCGCGGCAGGATCTCGCCGGTGACCGCTGGCGCAGGATCCGCCGCGACGGCTCCGGCTGCCGCAGCGCCCGCCGCGAAGCCGTCCGCCAGCGCGGCGGCGATCCCGAACGCACCGGTGCAGGCGCCAGCGGTGTGGATCCCCGGCACCGGGTCGCCCGGCACATAAAGGGCGCGCTCCGCGTCGAAGCGCAGCGTGCCGCGCGCCTGCGAAAACAGGTGCACTGCCGGCACGAAACCGCCGGCCATCAGCACGAGGTCGCAGGCCAGCGTCTCTGTTGCCTCTGTGCCGCCATCCGGGCGCAGCGGTGCCACGGTCACGGCGCTGACCCGCAGCCGGCCGGACGTGCCGGTGATGACGGCTGGGCCGCGAACCGTCAGGCCGGCCGCGCGGGAGGCCGCTGCGCCAGCCCCGTCGTCATCGGCCCGCGGGTCGACGATCGCGACGATCGACACGCCCGCCCGGGCAAGGTCGATCGCCGCCGCATGGCCGCTGTCGCAGGACGCCAGCACCACGGCGCGGGTCCCCGGCCTGACGCCCCAGCGCAGCGCGTAGCTACGCGCCGCCCCA
>JBMOJG010000812.1:0-2003 GCA_049316925.1 Alsobacter sp.
CGGGAGACGCTGCTGGAGCAGGGCGAGAGCTTCGTCTTCGAGACGGTCTTCTCCCAGTCGGGGACCTCGTTCCGGACGGTCGGGCTGGTGCAGTTCCCGGCGCCTGGCATGTGGTCGCTGGTGTTCCTGTCGACCCCGCCGCAGGGTGAGCTGTCGAACCGGCTGCCGGGCCCGGCCGAGCATGTCGCCGTGTTCCTGCCGTGCACGCCGAATCCGACAACCGGCTTCTTCTTCTACCTGCCGCGCAAGGACGTGATCGAGCTGACGATCAGCGTCGACGAGGGCGCCAAGCTGATCATGTCGGCTGGCCTGATCCAGCCAGAGGGTCAGAAAAAGCTGGCGGATCTCGCCGAAGCGGCGCGCGAACTGCCCCGCGCACAGGCCTCGTAACCGGCTCGGGTGGACGACCGGACCAGATGAGGCCGCCCGCGCGCGCGTGAGTGGTGCACTGTTCCCGGACGCCAGCCGAGCCCCTGATGAAGCGGTGACGCTCACCCTGCGCGAATGAGCCGGACGGCCTCGTCGCGCTCGAACAGATACAGCAGGACGCGCAGCGCCTCGCCGGCTGGTGACAGAAGGTCGGGATCACGGGCCAGCGCCAGGGTGGCCTCATCGCGCGCCATGGCGAGCAGTTCGCCATGCAGGGCCGGGACGGCCAGGCGGAAGCCGGGCATCCCGGACTGGCGGGTGCCAAGCACATCGCCTTCGCCGCGCAGGCGCAGGTCCTCCTCGGCGATCTCGAAGCCATCCTCGGTCCGTCGCATGGTCTCCAGCCGCGCCCGGGCTGTCTCGCCGCCGCCCTTGTAGAGCAGCAGGCAGACCGAGCGCGCCGAACCACGGCCGACCCGGCCGCGCAGCTGATGCAACTGGGCAAGGCCGAAGCGCTCGGCGTGCTCGATGACCATGACGGTTGCCTGCGGTACGTCGACGCCGACCTCGATGACGGTGGTGGCGACGAGGACGGTGGTGCGGCCGGCGGCGAAGTCGGCCATGGCGGCGTCCTTTTCGCGCCCTTTCATTTGCCCATGAACCAGTCCGACCGTGTCGCCGAAGCGGGCCGCCAATGCGGCGTGGCGCTCCTGGGCCGCGGCCACGTCGAGCTCCTCGGATTCGCCCACCAGAGGGCAGACCCAATAGGCGCGCGCTCCCGCGGCAAGCGCCCGGCCGATGGCCTCCACAACCTCGTCGAGGCGCTCGACGGGCAGGACGCGCGTGTCGATCGGCTGGCGGCCCGCCGGCTTCTCGCGCAGCGTCGAGACATCCATGTCGCCGAAGAAGGAGAGGACCAGCGTCCGGGGAATGGGGGTGGCTGTCATGACCAGCACGTCGACAGCCTCGCCCTTGCGCGACAGGGCCAGCCGTTGATGCACGCCAAAGCGGTGTTGCTCATCGACGACAGCCATTCCGAGCGCTGCAAAGGCCACGCCCTCCTGGAACAGCGCATGGGTGCCGAACAGGATGTCGATGTCGCCACCGGCCAACCGGTCGAGGATCTTCTGGCGGGCGGCGCCCTTGTCGCGGCCGGTCAGCAGCGCGATGCGCAGTCCGGCTGCCTCCGCCAGGGGCCGCAATCGCTCGTGGTGCTGACGGGCGAGAATTTCGGTCGGCGCCATGAGGGCCGCCTGCTGGCCGGCCTCCACGACGGACGCCATGGCAAGCAGCGCCACGATCGTTTTGCCGGAGCCGACGTCGCCCTGCAGCAGGCGCAGCATGCGCTGTGGCGCCGCCAGGTCGGAGACGATCTCGGCCAGTGCCGTGTCCTGGGCCCCGGTGAGCGAGAAAGGCAGGGACGCGCGGATCCTGCCGACGATCCGCCCGTCGCCGGCCCGCGACAGTCCGGCCTCGCGTTTCATGTGCTGGCGAACCAGCAGGAGTGCCAACTGGCTCGCCAGCAGTTCGTCATAGGCGAGGCGGGCGCGGGCGGGGGCGTCGGGGGCCACGGCAGCGGCACCGTCGGGTCGGTGAAGCGTCGCCAGCGCGTCGGCAAAGCCGGGCCAGTGCCG
>JBMOJG010000813.1:0-2003 GCA_049316925.1 Alsobacter sp.
CGGTGCCCGCGACAGCCCAGGAGTTCACCCTGCGACTTGCCACCATCTTCCCGGACGGCCATCCAATCGGTCGGGGGGCAGCGGCGCTCAAGGCCCACGTCGAGAAGGAGAGCAATGGGCGCGTCCGCATCCAGGTTTTCCCCAACTCACAGCTTGGTGGCCTCCGCTCGATCGAGGACGCCGCGTCGGGCGGGCTCCTCGACATCGCGCAGGCTGCCGCACCGACCCTACAGGCAATCTACAAGCCCGCCGCAGTACTGGCGCTCCCCTACGCCTTCAGAGACGCCGCCCATCTCGAGGCTGCTTGGAAGTCGCCCGTCGGGGAGACGATGCGCAGGCAGATGGTCGAGCAGGTCAAGCTCCACGTCCTAGCCACGTTTCCCCAGCCGCCGCGCGAACTCACGACCAAAAGGGCGGTGCGCAGCGCTACCGATGCGAAGGGACTGAAGATCCGCGTACCGGACGTGCCCACATGGGTGGCTTTCTGGAAGAAGGTCGGCGCAATCCCCACGCCAATCGACCTCGCCGAACTCGTGACCTCGCTGCAGGTCGGCGTCGTCGACGCGCAGGAAAATCCGCTCGCCACAATCCAGTCTCTCAAGCTGGCGGACGTGCAGAAGTTCGTGGTCCTCACCGGGCACGTGCGCACGCTTGACTGGTTTGTGCTCTCCGACGCGACCTACCGCAAGCTGCCGGATGATCTGCGCAAGATCGTAATGGACGGCGGCCTTGAGGCAGAGAAGGCGACCCGGGAAGGATGGGAGCGACTGGGCGAAGAGGCACGTAAATCGCTGACTGCGGCCGGGATGACCTTTATCGAGCCGGACGTTAATTCCTTCATTGGAGCCCAGCAGGGGCTCTACAAGGAGTTCCTGGCGCCGGACCTGCAGAAGCTCTACGAAGATATCCAGGCGGTGAAGTGAGCGTGTTACCGGGCAGGCCCATGCGTGCGATCGGCGCCGCGATGCGCGTGGCCACCGGCGGGATGCTCCTGTTGATGCTGATCTTCGGCCTGGCCAACATCGCGTTGCGCTGGGTCGGCGACACCGGCCTCATCTGGTACAATGATCTAGCTCGTTTCGGCTTGGTCTGGGCGACGATGACCGGCGCGGTGCTGGTGAGTATAGCTGGCGAGCATCTCGTCGTGAACGATACGCTAGTCGGCCGTTTTCCACCGGTACTTGCACGGGTTGCCACTGTGGTGCGCATCGCCGCGACGGGCCTCTTCCTCTGCGTGGTCCTATTCGAGGGGACAAAGCTAACGATTCAGACCGCTCAGCAGAGCTTCGTCACCGTACGCTGGTTGCCGCTTGCCGTAGGCTATGCTGCCCTCCCGGTCGGGGCAGCACTTATGCTCGCGGCGCTCGGGGCCGATGTGCTACGACAGTCCCGGTCCGGCGGAGCCGACGCGCCATGATTCTCGCCGCGGTGGTCCTCGTCCTGGCGGTTCTGGCTGTGCCCATCGCCTTCGTGATGGGAGCCGCGTCTATCCTGCAGATCCTCGCGCTGGGCAACGGCCTTTCGCTCGCGTGGATACCCAAGCGGATGATCGAGGGGCTCGCCTCGTTCCCGCTACTGGCTGTTCCCTTCTTTGTTCTCGCAGCGGAGGTGATGAACGCGGGCGGCATCAGCGATCGCATTTTCCGCTTCGCCACAGCTCTCACCGGACACATGAGGGGCGGCCTCGGCTACGTCAATATTGTCGCCAGTGTCATCTTCTCCGGCATGTGTGGCTCGGCCGTCGCCGAGACGGCGGGCCTCGGAAAGTTGTCGATCAAGGCAATGGTGGACAAAGGCTACGGAAGGCCTTTTGCGGCCGTGCTGACTGCCTCGTCTGCCACCATCGGCCCGATCATCCCGCCGTCCATCCCCATGGTGATCTTCGGGGTCGTTGCAGAGGAATCGGTAGCGAAGTTGCTACTGGGAGGCGCCGTACCGGGAATTCTGATGGCCCTCGCGCTCGCGCTCGTGGTGGCCTGGAGAGCACGCCAGCGCGGTTACCC
>JBMOJG010000814.1:0-2002 GCA_049316925.1 Alsobacter sp.
CGGTCGCCGTGACACTGCCCCTCGAGGCGACGGTGCCGTGGCCGACCGGGACGCAACTGCGACTGCTCAACCAGGGCGCAGGGACCGTCACGGTCGCAGGTGCTGTCGGGGTGACGATCAACGGCAGCCCGCTCACCCTCACGCAGTACAAGGGCGCGAACCTCATCAAGACCGGAACCAACGTTTGGACGTTCATCCCTTTCGCTAGTGGTGTCGGCGCGGCTGATTTCTCGAATGCGGCGACCGGCACCTACTCGGGCTATAAGTACCTCACCTTCACTTCGAGCGGAACGCTTACCATCACCACGGCAGGCTTTGCGGACATCCTCGTAATCGGTGGCGGCGGCGGCGGTGGCAACTTGTACGGCGGCGGCGGTGGCGCTGGCGGCTACCTAGACGCGTCCAGCGTGTATCTGCCAGTAGGCACCCTGACGGTAGTGGTCGGCGCAGGAGGCCCTGGGGGCGTAGCCGACACGACATTCAGGCCGTCAGGCGGCAACGGTGTCGCTTCAAGGCTTGATAACTTCTACGGCGTAGGCGGCGGCGGCGGCAGCGGTTCCGAAGGCGGCTCCGGTGCTACGGCCGCGGGCTTCACGGGAGGGTCCGGCGGCGGCGGCGGCGGCGGCGGTACAGGCACAGGAGGCAGTGCCACATCGAACCAGGGCAGTGCGGGCGGCAACGGCGTCGCGAGCGCTGGCGGCGGCGGCGGTGGAAAGAGCGCCGTCGGGGCAAACGGAGCAGGAGGACCAACAGGCGGAAACGGCGGGGCCGGTCAAGCGTCATCCATAACTGGTTCCAGCGTCACACGCGCTGGCGGCGGCGGTGGCGCTACTCAGGGTGGCACCGCAGGGTCAGGGGGCGCTGGCGGCGGCGGTGCGGGCACGAATACCGCAACAACCGGCACAGCGGGTGACGCTAACACTGGCGGCGGCGGTGGCGCTGGCGGTTGGAATGGGTCAGCGTCTGGTGCCGGTGGCGCTGGCGGTTCGGGCATCGTAATCGTGAGGGTGGCAGTCTGATGGCTCATTTCGCACAGCTAGACGCAGGCAACATTGTTCGCGATGTCATCGTCATAAAGAACGCGGACTGCGGCGGCGGTGACTTTCCGGCGTCGGAGCCGATCGGGCAGGCATTCATCAACGGGCCGCACCCCGATTGCCTAGCCCTCGAGGGCGACTGGCTGCAGACCTCCTACTCGGGATCGTTCCGAGGATGCTTTGCCGGACTCGGCTACACGTACGACCCGACCCTTGACGTATTCGTCCCACCAGCAGCGCCCGAGGCCACGCCATGAGCTGGAAACTGGCGGCCGCAGCCATCACCCTCCGAGACCAGGTCAACAAGCGATACCCCAAACGCGACCGGTCCAGCGACGGCACGATCGGCGACCAGGCACACCGGCGCCGCATCTCCGACCACAACCCCGACAAGACCGGCTACGTCATGGCACTCGACCTCGACGAGGACGGCTGGCCCGCCCACACGTTCGCCGACCAGCTCGTCGACTACATGCGGACCAGCGGCGACAAGCGCATAAAGAACATCGTCTATGAGGGCCGGGTAGCGTCCGGCACCTACTCGAACCAGCGGTGGGTGTGGCGCAGCGCACCGAGCCTCGGACACGCGCATCACATCCACGTCAGTTTCGCCGAGCCTGCCAAGCACGACGGCGCGCCGTTCCCGCTCCCGATCCTCGACGGCACTCCGCTCATGCCGGCCAAGAAGACACCGGCCAAGAAGACAGCCAAGAAGGCGACACCCAAGCCATGACCGAGATGATGACGACGGTGATCGGGCTCCTCATCGCCGTCATCGGCCTCGTCACCCTCGTCATACGTGGGCAGGCCAAGGCCCAGCGGCCGAACGGCGGAAAGTCGCAGTACGACCTGCTGCTGCTCATCGACAAGAGACTCGACCGGCTGGAGCGCAACCAGGACGAACACTTGAGGCACCACATGGAAGGACAGTGATGCTCGACAAGCTCAGCCCCGAGGCACGGCAC
>JBMOJG010000815.1:0-1995 GCA_049316925.1 Alsobacter sp.
CGCAGGTTGCGGCGCGGGCCGAGCGGCATTTTCTCATCGCCAAGGACGCGGTCGATGCCAAGGACGCGGTCGACGCCGAGGCGGGAATCGCCACCCGCGTGGCGCCCATCGCCGGGGGGGAGCGGCGCGAGGAGATTGCCCGCATGCTGGCCGGGGCCACCATCACGGACGAGGCGCGGGCGGCGGCGCGGCGGCTGCTCGAGGCGGCGGGCTGAGCGATGAGCAAGCCGTTGCCCGCTCCCGAGACGCTTACTTTGCCGGAGGCCGCCGCCGAGTTCGCGGCGCTGGCCGAGGAGATCGCCGGGCATGACCGGCGCTACCACCAGGAAGATGCGCCGTCGATCACGGACGCGGCCTATGACGCGCTGCGCCGGCGTTACGTGGCGCTGCAGGCGGCGCACCCGTCGCTTGCCGCGAGTGATCCGCTGGCGTCCCGGGTCGGCGCCAGGCCGTTGGAAAAATTTGCCAAGGTGCGGCACCGGGTGGCGATGCTGTCGCTCGGCAATGTGTTCTCCGACGAGGAGGTGCAGGACTTCGTCGAGCGCGTCCGGCGCTTCCTCGACTGGCCGGCGGAGACGCCGCTGCCGGTGACGGCGGAGCCGAAGATCGACGGCCTGTCCTGCGCGCTGCGCTACGAGGCGGGGCGGCTGGTGGTGGCGGCGACGCGCGGCGACGGCGAGGAGGGCGAGGACGTCACCGCCAATGTGCGGACCATTGCCGTGATCCCACAGGTGATTGCCGATCCTGACGTGCCGGCGGTGCTGGAGGTGCGCGGCGAGGTCTACATGACCAAGGCCGACTTTGCCGCCATGAATGTCCGGCAGGAGGCCGAGGGCAAGCCGGTCTTCGCCAATCCGCGCAACGCCGCGGCCGGGTCGCTGCGCCAGCTCGACCCGAAGATCACGGCGACGCGGCCGCTGCGGTTCTTTGCCTATGCGTGGGGCGAAGTCAGCGCGCTGCCGGCCGACAGCCAGTGGGGCATGGTGGCGGCGTTCGCGCGTTTCGGCCTGCCGACCAATCCGCTGATGCGGCGCTGCGACAGCGTCGCCGCCATGCTGGAGCAGTTCCGCGCCATCGAGGCGCAGCGGGCAGCGCTGCCCTACGATATCGACGGGGTCGTCTACAAGGTCGATGATCTCGAGCTCCAGCGCCGGCTGGGCTTCGTCTCGCGTGCGCCGCGCTGGGCGACGGCCCACAAGTTCCCGGCCGAGAAGGCGACGACGCTGCTGCTCGGCATCGACATCCAGGTCGGGCGCACCGGCGCGTTGACGCCCGTCGCCAAGCTCCAGCCAGTGACGGTCGGGGGCGTCGTCGTCGCGAACGCCACCCTGCACAACGAGGACGAGATCGCCCGCAAGGACATCCGGATCGGCGACACGGTGATGCTGCAGCGCGCCGGCGATGTCATCCCGCAGGTGCTGGGGCCGGTGCTGGAGAAGCGGCCGGCTGGCGCCTCACCCTACGCGTTTCCAGACGTTTGTCCGGCCTGCGGCAGCCACGCGGTGCGCGAGGCCGACGAGGTGGTGCGGCGCTGCACCGGCGGCCTCATCTGCCCGGCCCAGGCGGTGGAGCGGCTGAAGCACTTCGCCTCGCGCAACGCTTTCGACATCGAGGGCCTTGGCGACAAGCAGATCGAGGCGTTCTACCGCGACGGGCTGATCGCCCGGCCGCAGGACATCTTCACGCTGGAGGCGCGTGACACCCGGTCGCTGAAGAAGCTCAAGGACCGCGAGGGCTTCGGCGAGACCTCGGTGCGAAATCTGTTTGCCGCGATCGCCGAGCGGCGCAGCGTGGCACTGCACCGTTTCGTCTTCGCACTCGGCATCCGCCATGTCGGCGAGACCACGGCGCGGCTGCTGGCGCGGCACTTCGGATCGGTCGAGGCGCTGCGCGACACCGCGGTCGCCGCAGCCGACCCGGCATCGCCGGCCTTTGCCGACCTCACGGCCATCGAGGGCATAGGCCCTGTGGTGGCGGGAGCGATCGTGGCGTTCT
>JBMOJG010000816.1:0-1993 GCA_049316925.1 Alsobacter sp.
CTCGACGCCTCGTATGCGTCGCGCCTGCGGACCGGAGAACAGCGTGCCGTCCCATCAGGAACTGGCAAATTGGGTCGCCGCTGTGGCGGAGCGGCGTGATCGTGCCGCTTTCGCGCAGCTTTTTGACTATTTCGCCCCGCGACTGACGGCCTATCTGATCCGCCTCGGCACCGAGGCAAGCGCCGCCGAGGAGCTGTCGCAGGAGGTCATGGTGACCCTCTGGCGCAAGGCCGGCCTGTTTGATCCGACCAAATCCTCGGTCTCGACCTGGCTCTACCGGATTGCCCGCAACCGCCGCATCGACGGGTTGCGGCGCGACCGCATCGACTTTTTCGATCCGCTCGAACCCGCCCATGACGTCGGCGAGGATCCGCAGACCGACCGGATGCTCGACCTGCAGCAGCGCGAGGAGCGGCTGCGGAGCACGCTCACCGAGCTGCCGCCCGAACAGCTCCAGCTCGTCCGGCTTGCCTTCTATGATGGCTTGTCGCACAGCGAGATCGCCGAGCGTGCCGGCCTGCCGCTCGGCACCGTGAAGTCCCGCATTCGCCTGGCCTTCAGCCGTCTTCGCCGCCTGCTAGAGGCCGAGGGCGTGGTCGAGGCAGGCTGACACGCCCGGAGCCGCCCATGCGTGCCGTCCTGTGCCGGTCCTACGGGCCGCCCGAATCCCTGACGGTCGAGACCCTGCCGGATCCGGAGCCGGGCCCGGGTGAGGTCCTGGTCGACGTCACCTGCATCGGGTTGAACTTCTTCGACACGCTGATCATCCAGAACCGCTACCAGGTGAAGCCGGCGCTGCCGTTTTCGCCCGGGGCCGAGTTTGCCGGGGTGGTTGGCGCGCTCGGCGAAGGCGTTGACAGCGTCGCGCCGGGGGATCGGGTCGCAGCCTTCGTCACCCACGGTGCGTGCCGGTCGCGCATCGTGCTGCCGGCCTCGCAGCTCATTCCGATCCCCGACGGTGTCAGCGACGAGGCGGCGGCCGGGATGCTGGTGACCTACGGCACGTCGCTCCATGCATTGTCCAACCGGGCCAGGCTCAGGCCCGGCGACACGCTGGCGGTGCTGGGCGCCGCCGGCGGCGTCGGCCTGGCCGCCGTCGAGATCGGCGCCGCCATGGGTGCCCGCGTCATCGCCTGCGCGTCATCGCCCGAGAAACTGGCGCTGGCCCGCGCCCATGGTGCGGCCGAGACGTTCGACTACGCGGCCGGCGACCTCAAGGACGGCCTGAAGCAACTCACGGGCGGCACCGGGGTCGATGTCGTCTATGACCCCGTCGGCGGCGACCTCGCCGAGGCCGCCCTGCGCGCCATCGCGTGGCAGGGCCGCTATCTGGTCGTCGGCTTTGCCGCCGGCGAGATCCCGAAAATTCCGCTGAACCTGGTGTTGCTGAAGGGCTGCGACGTGCTCGGCGTGTTCTGGGGCGCGTTCACGGCCCGCGACCCGTCCGGAAACGCCGCCAACATCGCGCGGCTGTTCGGCTGGATCCGCGACGGCAGCGTCAGCGTGCATGCTTCGACGGTCATGCCTCTCGACGACGCAGCCGCGGCGATCCGCCTGCTGGCGGACCGCCGGGCGACCGGCAAGATCCTGCTGCGCCCCTGAACCTGGGAGGCCTGACGGCCGTCAGGCGCCGTCGAGGCTGCGCCGGGCATGCTCGCGGTGCTCGGGCAGGATCGAGCGCGACACCGCCGCAAGCGCCGCAGCGATCACGGCTGCATCATCGGTGAAGCCGACCAGCGGCAGGAAGTCCGGCATCAGGTCGACCGGCATGACGAAATAGGCCAGCGCGCCGGCAAGTGTCAGCTTCACCCGGCGGTCTGTCTGTGGATCGAGGGCGCAGTAATACGCGGCCAGCGCATCCTGGGCGAAGGGCAGCCGGCGGCCGATCCGCCGCAGCATCGCCCATGCGTCAGACAGCACGCCGGCCTCGTCGCGCGCCGCGCGGCGCATGGCGTCCATCTCGGCCTGGCTCAGCGGACGGCCAAGCAGTTCG
>JBMOJG010000817.1:0-1991 GCA_049316925.1 Alsobacter sp.
TGCATGACGGGCTGGCGCATCGGCTGGATGGTGCTTCCGGAGACGCTCGTCCGCCCCGTCGAGTGCCTGGCCCAGTCGCTGTTCATCTCCGCGCCCTACCTGTCGCAGGTGGCTGCCGAGGCCGCCTTTTCGGCAACGGACGAGCTCGAGGTCGTGAAGGCCGGCTATGCCCGCAACCGGGCGATGCTGCTCGTGGAACTGCCGCGGATCGGCCTGCCGGACTTCCTGCCGGTCGATGGTGCCTTCTACGTCTATGTGGACATCGGCCGCTATACCAACGATTCGCTTGCCTTCTGCGGCCGTCTTCTGGCCGAGGCCGGTGTCGCGGCGACGCCAGGTCTCGATTTCGATCCCGACCGCGGCGCCCGGACCATGCGGCTGTCCTTCGCCGGCAGCGAGGCAACCTGCCGTGAGGCCGTGGCGCGGATCGGCGCGTTCCTGACTGCGGGGGGCTGAGGTGCAGCGCCGAAGGAGGCTGAAGTGCAGCCTCGGCTGAGCCAACGAAAAACGGCGCCTTGCGGCGCCGTTCTCATGTCGGTTGAACGGCGCCGCTGACGTCAGCCGCCGGCAATCACCGACTTCGCCTTTGCCCACCAGCCTGCCTTGCGCGGCGCCGTCGGTTCGGCTCCGAACACCACCGGTTCGGTGGTTACGGGCTCGGGCAGGGGCTCCACAACCGCGGCAGGCTCGACCATGACCGGGGCAGGCTCGGCCAAGACGGCGGCAGTCGCCACAGCCACGGGGGCCGGCGCTGTCACGGCCGGAACCTCCGCCGCGGGGGCTTCGGCAGCGGCGGCTTCCTTGCTGGCCGCTTCAGCTTCTGCTGCGGCAAGTGCCGCTGCGGTCGGCTTGCGGGCCCGGCTGCGGCGCGGCTTGGGGGCGGGAGCCTCGGGCTGGACCTCGGGCGCGGCCTCTGCGTCGGCCGGAGCCGCCACGACGGCGGGAAGGGCCTCGGCCTGGTCGGCAACGACGGCGACGCTCTCACCGGCATCGCCGGTGTCACCATCGGCCACGGCCTCAACCACTCCCTCGGGCGCCTCCCCCTCACCGCGCAGGCGACGGCCGCCGCGACGGCCACGACGGCGCCGTCCGGCGCGCTCGTCACCGGATTCCGCCGGCGGAACCCCGCCCTCGGCCTCGTTCAGCGACAGCGCCGCCACGGCGTCCTCGCCGGGCTCGAAGGTCCGCGTCCCGCCAAACGGCGCGCCGGTGACGTCGGGCTGCGGTGCGTCGAGCGGCATCGGGGAGCCATTGGCGAAGCCCTCGCGACCCTCGCCGTTGCGGCCACCCCGCCGCCGGCGGCGACGGCGCTTGCGGCGTCCACCGGCTCCTTCTCCGGCCTCGGCGTCCGGGCGGCGTTCGCCGCGATCCTCACGCGGACCGCGATCCTCGCGCGGCGCCCGCTCGGCCACCACGGTGTCCTCGGCCTCGTCCTCCTCGGCCGGATCGACGACGTCCTCGTCCTCGTCCGGCATCGCGATGCTGTCGACGAGCACCACCGGTGCAGCCACCGGCCGCGGGTTCGCCACCGCCTCGCCACGCTCGATGGCGAAGGCATGCGTGCCGGTGTGGCTGTCGTCGGCCAGCACGGTCACGTCGACGCCGAAGCGGTCCTCGAGACCACGCAGATGGCTGCGCTTCTGGTTGAGGATATAGAGCGCTACCTCGGTCCGCGTGCGCACGACAAGGTGGTGCGCGTTGCTCTTGATCAGCGTCTCCTCGACCGCACGCAGCACGTGCAGCGCCACGGAGGGCACCGCGCGGACGATCCCCGCGCCGGCACAGTGCGGGCAGAGCACGGTGGAGCCCTCCAGCACGCCGGTGCGGATGCGCTGGCGCGACATCTCCCTCAGGCCAAACGCCGAGATGCGACCCACCTGGATGCGCGCGCGGTCGTTCTTGAGCGCGTCCTTGAGGCGCCGCTCCACCGCGCGGTTGTTGCGGTTCTCCTCCATGTCGATGAAGTCGATGACGATCAGGCCGGCGAGGTC
>JBMOJG010000818.1:0-1990 GCA_049316925.1 Alsobacter sp.
TTCTCGCTCGGGCTGATGTGGGTGCTGCTCATCGTGGCCGAGACCATCTCGGCGCAGGCCGGCATCGGCTACATGACGATGAACGCGCGCGAGTTCCTGCAGACCGACGTGGTGCTGGTGGGCATCCTGCTGTACGCGATCCTCGGCAAGTTCGCCGACGTGATCGCACGCACCCTGGAGCGATGGTGGCTACGTTGGCATCCAGCGCATCGAGCGCCGAGCTGATCCCGCGCCCGCGGGGCGCCCGACTCGCCTTCGACGGCGTCGATCTCGCATTCGGGGCTCGACGGGTGCTCGAACGGATCAGCCTCACGGTGGCGCCCGGCGCCTTCGTGGCGGTGGTCGGACGCAGCGGCTGCGGCAAGAGCACGCTGCTGCGACTTCTCGCCGGGCTCGACGAGCCGACAGGCGGCAGCCTCGCCTTTGCCGGCCTGTCCGACGAGGCCCGCCGGGCTCAGTCGCGGCTGATGTTCCAGGAGCCGCGACTGCTGCCCTGGGCGCGGGTCATCGACAATGTCGCGGTCGGCCTCGGTCGCGAGCGGGGCACACCTGCCGGCCGCGCCCGCGTTCTCGAGGTTCTGGCGGCTGTCGGGCTTGAGGACCGGGCCAGCGACTGGCCCTCGGTGCTGTCGGGCGGACAACGCCAGCGGGTCGCGCTGGCGCGCGCGCTGGTCAGCCGTCCCCGCTACCTCGCCCTTGACGAGCCGCTTGGCGCCCTCGACGCCCTGACTCGCATCGAGATGCAGAGCCTCCTGGAACAGGTTTGGCGCGAACAGGGCTTCACGGCCATCCTTGTCACGCACGACGTATCGGAGGCCCTGACGCTCGCCGACCGCGTCATCATCGTTGCCGATGGCACTGTCGACCTCGACATTGCCGTCGATCTGCCGCGCCCCCGCCGCCGCGGAAACGTCGCCCTCGCGCGGCTCGAGGAGGAGATCCTCGGCCGCATCCTGCGCGAGGACCGCCAGGCCCCCGACTATGTCATCTAGGAGACCGACCATGCTCGAACTCGTTACCGGCACTCTCGCTGCCCCGGCCCGCGAGTCGGGCCCTGAGGCCGTCGTGGAAACGCGCGATTTCCGCGCCGCGATGCGCGAACTCGCGGGGGCCGTGAGCGTCATCACCGTCGGAGCCGGGCAGGAACGGACGGGCTTCACCGCCACGTCGGTCACGTCCCTGTCGGTCGATCCACCAACCCTGCTGGTCTCAGCCAATCGCAGGGCGTCGACGTTTCCAGTCCTGCAGCGGCTCGGCGCATTCGCCGTGAATGTTCTGGCGGCTGGACAACGAGAGGTAGCAGGCCGGTTCGCCGGGCTCGATGGCGCCAAGGGGGTGCGGCGCTATGATGGGGCGCACTGGTCGACGCTGGTCACCGGCTCGCCCGTGCTGGCCGGGGCACTAGCAACCTTTGATTGCGTCGTGGAGGAGCTCATCGAGCGGCACAGCCACGCGATTGTCATCGGACGTGTGACCGCCATCCGCATCGGCCCGCGCGATCCCGCCCTGGTCTATTGGCGCGGCGACTACGACCGCATTGGCTGGACCGAGGAAGAAGCAGGCCTCGCCGTGGGGCTGTCCTGAGGCGGCTACGCCGGAAGCATGGTCGGCGATCGCAACACCCGTCGGCACGATCCCATCCTGATCCGGGCCCAGCGCAAGGCCCACACCCTTCTTGGCAACGATTCCGCCAGTGCCCACCTTCAAATTGCACCCGACAGGCGGCATCGGTGCCTGACAAACGACCGGGCTGCTCAGGCTCGGCCTTCGGGATCAGGTCGCAGGCGAAACTCGCAGCCTCTTAACGGCACGGCCGGCTGAAAGGGAGGTCCACGCGCAGCCATACCGCCTCGAACCAAAACGCGACACAGGCGCGACCAGTCACGCACGCGCAAACGCGTCCGGAAATCGACGCCCCGCAAAGCATTGATAATCTTTAGAAATTTGGCGCGCCCGGAACGATTCGAACGTCCGACCCTCAGATTCGTAG
>JBMOJG010000819.1:0-1990 GCA_049316925.1 Alsobacter sp.
TGTCGGAAATCATGATAATGCCGCGGTCGGGGTCATTCAGTTGCTGACCGAGCACGACCACTTCGGTAGCGTCGGCATCGTAGGAGTTCTTGATCAACTCAATGAGGGCTGTGGAGTCGCGCCCGCCGCTCCAGGCCCAGCACTGCGAGGGACAGCAGCAGGGTCACCGACAGGTACAGCCCGGCGACCGTGATCCAGATCTCGAAGGCCATGAACGTGTCCGACACCAGGGTGCGCCCCTCGGTGGTGAGGTCGAAAATGGCGATCACGCTGACGATCGCCGAATGCTTGACGAGGTTGACGAGCACGCCCGCCAGCGGCGGCAGCATCAGCGGCACTGCCTGCGGCAGCACCACGTCGCGGTAAACCGAGACCGGGCCGAGGCCGAGTGCGCGCGCCGCCTCCCACTGCCCACGCCGCACCGCGATGATGGCGCCGCGGATGATCTCGGCGACGAAGGCTCCTTCGTAGAAGGCCAGGCAGAGGACACCCGCCCAGAACCGGGGAATGCCGAGGATCTGGCCGATGATGAAATAGAACACGAGCATCTGCACCAGCAGCGGCGTGTTGCGGATCACCTCCAGATAGATGCGGGCAAGGCCGCGCCCGACGATGCTGGGCGACAGCCGCAGCAGGGCCGTCGCAAGCCCGATGGCGAGCGCCAGCACCATGGCGACGGCCGAGATCTGCAGGGTGACGAACAGGCCCTTCATCAGCGGGCCCCAGATCAGCTGGCCGTCAACGGTGCGCCACAGGTAGCGCGGCAGGCGATGCCACTGCCAGTTGTAGCCCATGGAGCCGGCGCCACGCATGACGAGCCAGGCCAGCACGGCGATGAAGGCGCTGAACGACATGATGTCGACCAGCGTGTTCCGTCGCCGCGTCGCCGCCCGGCGCAGGCGCGCGGAAACGCCTCCGGACGGAGCACTTGCGGCAGTCGTGGCAACGGATTGGTCCATGCTCATCCCCGGGCGAGTGAGCCTACGGGCGCGGCAGCCCCCGCGGCAAGACACGTTCGGCATTCGGCCAGCGCCTTGAGCGCGGCCGCGTTCTCCTGAGGCGTGCCGACGGTGATGCGGGCGAAGGTTTCAAACCCCGGATCGCGCCATTCCCGGATGTGTACGCCGCATGCACCCATGCGGGCGACCAGCGCGATAGCGTCCTCGCCGCTGTCGAAGGCGATGAAATTGGTCCGGCTCGGCAGCGTTCCGTAGCCCAAATCCGCCAGACCGTGGGCGAGTTCCCCCCGGGCGGCGATGGTGCGGCGGACATCGTCCAGCGTGTGGGCAGGGTCGGCCAGCGCTGCCTCGGCGGCGGCGACGGCGAGCACGCTGACGTTGAAGTTGAGCTTCACCTTGACGAGCGAGTCGGCGAGAGCGCGCGAGCTGCACAGGGCGTAGCCGAGCCTCAGGCCGGCCAGCGCCTGCGCCTTGGACAGAGTCCGCGTCGAGATCCAGGGCCCGTGCCGCTGGGCCAGCGCCGGCAGGGCGTCGCTTTCCCCTTCCGCCATGGCGAAGTCCGCATAGGCCTCGTCGACCACCAGCAGCACATGCTCCGGCACCGATCGCGCCAGATGGGCGATCTCGTCGGGTGGGAGTGTCGCGCCGCTCGGATTGTTGGGCGTGCACGCATAGACGACCCGGGTGGCCTGCGTGACGGCGGCCAGCAGCCCCTCCACATCGTTGCGGCCATCCGGCAGAACACGCACGAGGCGCGGCTCGCCGCCCATGATGCGGGTGCCGATGCGGTAGCGCGGGAAGGACGGGGTCGGCATCACCGCGTCCGTGCCGGGCGCGGCCGTCATGGTGGCGATCATCTGCAGGATTTCGTCCGACCCGTTGCCGATCACCACGGTGTCGGGCGCCACGCCGTGGCGGGCCGCGATGGCCCGGCCAAGGCCGACCGGACGGGGCTCTGCGTAGCGGTTCACCCGCGCCGCCGCTGCCGCAATCGCCGCGACGACAGCAGGTGCCGGCGGCCAGGGGCTCTC
>JBMOJG010000820.1:0-1989 GCA_049316925.1 Alsobacter sp.
GTTCAGGTGCGCGA
The DNA here is from genome assembly GCA_049316925.1 of Alsobacter sp. Lineage (GTDB taxonomy): Bacteria > Pseudomonadota > Alphaproteobacteria > Rhizobiales > Beijerinckiaceae > Alsobacter. The sequence continues at coordinate 15 of JBMOJG010000820.1, forward strand.
GGTCGATCTGCGCGACAAAGGCGAGGTTTCCCTGCGGCGAGCGCGGCCACTCGAAGCCCTCGGGCAGATCCGGCGAACCGCCGAGCCGCGAGGGCGATTGGCCGCTTGCGGCGCGGAGCTGCACGGTGGGTGAACCGTGCGCCAGGAGCCGGGCGATGATGGCGGAGGACTTTGACATGGATGCGTTGAGCGAAGCGATTGCCGCGAGAGGCCGGCATCATTCGGGCTGGTGCTGGATGTCGAAGTAGGTCGGAGGAAACGCGTCTCTCAGCTCGAAGTAGATCTCCTCGCGGAGAAGAAGCCTCGAGCAATACCAGCCTGCCGGTGGTAACTCGGACGGGGGCACGGCGATCTCGAGTTCCTGCGTGAGCGTCGGACCGTGCCGAGGCTCATGCCGATCCCAGTCGAGGACCTTGATGCGATAGCACTTCGGCATCGAGACGGTCCAGTGAACCTCCGGGAAATCAAGTCGCACGAACTCATCGCCCGAGGGATCGTCCGCGCCGAGGCGAACCCGGGGAAGCACGAGCGACTCGGCGCTCGGCGCAGCGCCGCGCCCGCGCGGGCCAAAGTCGCCGAGACCGCACGGAAGATCGAGGTATCCGTCCCACTTGAACGGTGTGACCTTCGGCTGCATCGGCTCGAAGTAGCGCACGAGCGACGCGCGCGCGACGGCGAGGCTGATAGGGTGGCTGCGCTCCGGGATCACGATCGGTGGTCGAAAGGCGCTGCCTCGGATCCACTTGTGCGCGCCACGGGTAACGTCGCTCGCAAAGCGCCCGCGTTCGTCGATGGCAAAGCCCTGATAGGCGTACTCCTGTGCATCGGCGAAGAATGGGTTCGAGGGAAACCTCTCCCGGGAGGCGCGACAGGCGATGCGGCATGCGATGAGTACGACTCTGTGCTTTGTGGACATAGGGCGGTACGAAAGGTAGCGGGTTGGTCAGTTCCTTGTGGTCGCGCTAGAAGCGCTCGTTGGACACTCCAGAGGTGGCTGGCGCGCGCGTGGATTCGGGGGGCCGTCCGAGCCACAGAGCTCACGGGTTTGCGCACATGTTTGGAATGATCTCCTGCTTCCAGATTTCCTCGAACTGGTCGGCGTAGTCGTTGTACTGGTTGCCCATCAATCTGATCCTAAGGACGACTTCATCGACGGCGCCGCTGATCCTGTCGATGTTCCCGGCGTCGTAGTACTGCATCAGCGTCGCGTACTCCTGGGTGGTCTGGATTGCGGACTCGGCCATGCTGTCGGTGAGCGCGCTCGCAATGAACGCGAACACCAGTGCGGCAGGCAACCGCGTGCCGTTGAACGCAGCCTTCTTGCCAAGAGCTTTCATTTTCGCGAAGAAGCCCTTGGACAGGCGCCGCTTCCCCCACTGGCTGTAGCTGACCAAGGCCTTCGTGCCTTTCGCCATCTTTGCGCCGTGCACTTTCTTGATTGAGTTTCGAATGTCGCCGAACTGCTTTCGGTTAGCCTCTTGAAGCTGCCTTGCATTCTTCCCGTCCGGATCGACGCCCTGCAGTTTCCCGCTTTTCTTCATATCGTCGAGGATGATGCGGACATCCCTGTTGTAGCCGTCTCCGTGAAGTTCTTGATGAACATCCTTCGGTAGGATGAGCCCGTTCTCCGTCGAGTTGAGGAAGTCGTCGCCGAAGTAGCGCTTGACCTCGTCCGCGAACTCCTGAGGGATGATGTGGTGCCACACCCCATCATCCGACGCCAACCCATACGGATCCGTCCCCGCCATCGGGTTCCGGCCGAGGTACGAGTAGAGGCTGGGCCCATCCTGGTATCCCGCGGGGTCGCGCTCGAGCCACCGGCACATCCCCGGCGTCGGGTCGTAGTGGCGGAAGCGGACTGTGTACGCGCCGATGTCCGCGTTGAAGCGGTAGCCGCAGTACCCGATGTTGAAGTCGGAGCGGGCGTTCGCGGCGCGGGCGAGGTTCGCGCTTGGGGAGACGTCGCCTGCCGCCG
>JBMOJG010000821.1:0-1985 GCA_049316925.1 Alsobacter sp.
GAGATCGGCGCGCGCGAGCAGTCGATCCGGACGCTGGCGGGCACCCGCACGCTGGCCGAGCTTGCCGAAACCTCGATCGCCATCGCGGGCGGCCGCAAGGTGCGGCTCGACGAACTCGGCACGGTGACGGATGGCGCCGCGGAGGCGCGCACCTTCGCGCGGCTGAACGGCGAGCCGATCGTCGGCTTCGCCATCTCGCGTGCCCGCGGCGCCAGCGACGCGACGCTGGCGGATGCGGTGGCCAAGCGGATCGGCACCCTGCAGGAGCGACGGCCCAACGTCACCCTGACGCTGATCGACAGCTACGTGACCTACACGGTGGGCAACTACCACTCGGCCATGGGCTCGCTGATCGAAGGCGCGGCGCTGGCCGTGCTCGTCGTTCTGATCTTCCTGCGCGACCTGCGCGCCACGATCGTTGCGGCGGTGGCGCTGCCGCTGTCGATCATCCCGGCCTTCTGGGCAATGGACGCGATGGGGTTCTCGCTGAACCTCGTCAGCCTGCTGGCGATCACGCTCGTCACCGGCATTCTCGTCGACGACGCCATCGTCGAGATCGAGAACATCGTCAGGCATATGCGGATGGGCAAATCGGCCTACCGCGCGGCCATCGAGGCGGCTGACGAGATCGGCTTCGCCGTCATGGCGATCACGCTGACGATCGTGGCCGTGTTCGTCCCGGTCAGTTTCATGGGTGGCATCGCCGGCCAGTACTTCAAGCAGTTCGGCCTCACCGTCGCGGTGGCGGTGCTGTTTTCGCTGCTGGTGGCACGCCTGATCACGCCGATGATGGCGGCCTACCTGATGCGCGCGAAGACCCACCGGGAGGAGCGCGATGGCGTCGTCATGAGGGCCTATACGCGGCTCGTCTCATGGTCAGCCCGGCACCGGTTCCTGACCGTGATCCTCGGCCTCGGCCTGTTCGTCGCATCCATCTACTCGACGCAGTTGCTGCCCTCGGGCTTCATTCCGAGAGAGGATACGTCGCGCTCGCTGTTCGTGGTCGAACTGGCACCGGGCTCGCGCCTCGAGGACACGCGCGTCGTCACCGACAGGATCGCCGCCGACATCAAGGCGCGGCCCGACGTGGTCAGTGTTTTCGTCGATGGTGGTCGCCTGCCGCAGGGCGGGGGCGAGGTGCGCAAGGCGACGCTCGTGGTCAACTATCTGCGCAAGGGGAAGCGTCCGATGTCGCAGAAGGCCATCGAGCGCGAGATCCTGCTCAAGCTCGCCACCGTCCCGGATATCCGCTTCTGGCTGATGAACGAGAACGGGCAGCGCGGCCTGTCCCTGCTGGTGACCGGCGATGACTCGGCAGTTGTGGCCGATGCGGCGCAACGCCTGCAGAGCGAGATGCGGCAGCTGCCGACGCTGCAGGGCGTGGTCTCGACCGTGGCGCTCGACCGGCCGGAGATCCGGATCCGGCCACGCGCCGACCTTGCTGCCGATCTCGGCGTCTCGACCGAGACAATCGCCGAGACCATCCGTGTGGCCACCATCGGCGATGTCGGCGCCAATCTGGCGAAGTTCAATGTCGGCGATCGCCAGGTGCCCATCCGTGTGCAGATCGACGACCGCTGGCGGGCGCAGCGCGACATGCTGGAGGCCCTCAAGGTGCCGACGGCGCGCGGACCGGCCGTACCGCTCGCCACCGTGGCGGAGGTGACCTACGGGACCGGCCCGACGATGATCGACCGCTACGACCGGATCCGCAGGGTGGCCGTCGAGGCCGACATGTTCGGAACCGACGCGCTTGGCGGCGTGATCGAGCAGGTGATGCAGCTGCCGGCCGCCAAGTCGCTGCCGCCCGGCGTCAAGATCAAGACCGCCGGCGATGCCGAGGTGATGGAGGAGGTTTTCACCGGCTTCGCCCTCGCCATGGGGGCGGGCGTGATGATGGTGTTCGGCGTGCTGGTGATCCTGTTCGCCGGCTTCCTGCAGCCGATCACGATCCTGTTCTCCCTGCCGCTGTCGTTTGGTGGCGT
>JBMOJG010000822.1:0-1985 GCA_049316925.1 Alsobacter sp.
GGGCGGTGCGCAGCGGCCGCTCGCGCAGGACTCGCCGGGGGCGCAGGCTCCGCACGACCCGCCGCAGCCGTCGTCGCCGCAGGAGAGCCCCGCGCAGGCGGGGGTGCAGGAGGGGGCAGCGTCCGCCACGCCGGTGTCGACAGCCATGCGGGCCAGGCGCTTGAGCTCCTCGTCGGGGCGGAACAGGTCGACCTCGACGCCTGCGACCATCTTCGCGATGGCGAGGTCGATATGGCCGCCCGCGAGGTTGTTCATGACATCGCCCGATGACCGGTACGGCACATGCGTCATCGTCGTTCCGGTGAGCGTCTGGAACAGCTCGGCTGCAAGGTGCGTCGAGGTGCCGGCACCCGATGAGCCATAGCTCAGCTTGCCGGGATTGGCCTTTGCGTAGGCGATGAACTCCGCCGTTGAGGTGGCCGGGATCTTGGGATGCACCACCAGCATGTTCGGCAGCCTGGCGATCAGGCTCACCGGCTGGAAGTCCTTCTCCGTATCGTGCTGAAGGTTGCGATACAGGAAGGGGTTGATGGCGTGGGTCGAGACCGTGCCGACCAGCAGCGTGTAGCCGTCGCCGGGCGCTCGCGCGACGCCCAGCGTGCCGACATTGCCGCCGGCACCGGCCCGGTTTTCCACCACGAAGGGCGGCCCGAACTTTGCCTGCATGTACTGCGCAAGAATGCGCCCGAACATGTCGGTCGTGCCGCCGGCGGTGAACGGCACCACCAGCGTCACCTGGCGCGACGGCCAGGCGTCCTGGGCGGAGGCGGGCAGGGCGGAAAGGCAGACGGCACCGGCGATCCCGGCGAGCAGGCGACGGCGATTGGCGATGACCATGGCGGCTCCTCCTGCGGGTCATGGCCCGCTTGAGCGCAGGCTAAACCGGTTTGGGTCGTGATGGGGAGTGGAAAATCGCCGTCGCCGCGCCGGGCCGGGTGAATGGAGCGGGCGAAGCCGGCAGGCCCGCGAAGCACAGGAACCGGGTGGCTCCCCTGGCAGGCAGGGCGTAAGCACCTGATGCTGCTGGCCGCCGGCCAGGCCGACGATTGTGTGCCCCAATGCCTTCCATCCCGAAGACGGCCGCCAGCCCTGCGGCCGGCCAGATGTCCAGCCAGACTTGGGGCATGCTTTTGGCGCTCTCGGCGCTGTGGGGCGGCTCCTTCTTCTTTGTCGGCGTGGCTGTCGGCCATGTACCGGCCCTGACCCTGGTCAGCCTGCGCGTCGGCCTGGCCGCCGCGGCGCTCTGGCTGGTTCTTCCAGCCCTCGGCATCGGTATGCCCCGTGGCGGCGCTGTCTGGCGGCAGCTGGCGGTCATGGGGGTGTTGAACAACGCCATTCCGTTCACCCTGTTCGTCGTCGCCCAGTCGACGATCGGCTCCGGGCTTGCCGCCATTCTCAACGCGACGACGCCCATTTTCGGCGTCGTCGTTGCCCATCTGGCGACCCAAGACGAGCGGTTGACGGTTTCGCGGATGGCTGGAGTCCTGCTGGGCGTTGCCGGGGTTGCGGTGATGGTTGGTCCCTCGGCGTTGGGCGGCCTCGGGCGGGATCTCGGCGCCCAACTCGCCTGCCTCGGCGCCGCACTCTCCTATGCATGCGCCGGAGTCTATGGACGACGCTTCCAGCGTCTCGGCCTCGCCCCTGCGGCGACGGCAGCCGGCCAGCTCAGTATGTCGACACTTCTGATCCTGCCGCTGGTACTCGTGATCGATCATCCCTGGACGCTGCCGGTCCCCGGGCCGACGGTGTTTGCTGCGGTCCTTGGCCTGGCCCTGGCGTCCACGGCGCTGGCCTATGTGCTGTATTTCCGCATTCTTGCGCGCGCCGGTGCCACCAACCTGTTGCTCGTCACCTTCCTGATCCCGGTCAGCGCGATCCTGCTCGGGGTCGCCGTGTTGGGCGAGGTCCTGCTGCCCCTGCAGGTCGCCGGCATGGCGCTGATCGGTTGCGGGCTGGCGGCGATCGACGGCCGGCTGCCGGTCCGC
>JBMOJG010000823.1:0-1978 GCA_049316925.1 Alsobacter sp.
ATCATCGTCGACCGCTGGGGCATTCCCCACATCCGCGCCGGGTCCGAGGCAGACCTGTTTTTCGTGCAGGGCTTCAATGTGGCCCGCGACCGGCTCTGGCAGATCGACCTGTGGCGCAAGCGTGGGCTCGGCCTGCTGGCGGCGGATTTCGGCCCCGGCTTCCTGGCGCAGGACCATGCCTCCCGGCTGTTCCTCTACCGCGGCGACATGGCGGCCGAATGGGCGGCCTACGGGGCCGGCGCACGTGGGGCCTGCACGGCCTTCGTGGCCGGGATCAACGCCTATGTGGGGCTGGTCGAGGCCGAGCCCGGGCGGCTGCCGCCGGAGTTCGGCATGGCCGGGACACGGCCCGCACGCTGGGAGCCGGAGGACGTGGTGCGGATCCGCAGCCATGGCCTGACCCGCAATGCGCTCTCGGAGGTGCTGCGGGCGCATGTGCTGGCCCGGTCAGACGCGGCGACCGATGCGCTGCGCAAGCTGGTGGACCCGCCTGTCGAGGCCGTGGCCGAGGACGGCATCGACCTCGCGGCGGTTCCGCTGGAGGTGCTCACCGTGTTCAAGCTGGCCACCGCAGGCTTGACACTGTCGCCCGAGCGGCTGGCCTGCCCGCCTGGCGAGGCTTGGCGCTGGACGACTGTCACCGACCTCGGCGAGGTGCTGCGCGACCAGGAGATGACCGGATCCAACAACTGGGTCGTCGACGGCGCCCATACGGAGACCGGCCGGCCGATCCTGGCGAATGACCCGCACCGGGCGCATTCGGTACCGTCGTTGCGCTACCTGGTGCACTTGACCGCGCCTGGCCTCGACGTCATCGGCGCCGGCGAACCGGTAATCCCCGGCGTGTCACTCGGCCACAACGGCACGGCGGCGTTCGGCCTGACCATTTTCTACTCGGACCAGGAGGACGTGTACGTCTACGAGACCGCCCCCGAGGACCCGCGATCCTACCGGTATGGCGACGGCTTCGAGCCGATGCGACGGGTCGACGAGCGCTTTGTGGTCAGAGGCTCCGACGACGTGGTGCTGCCGCTGTGGTTCACCCGGCACGGGCCGGTGCTGCTCGACCAGCCGGCGGAACAGCGCGCCTATGCGGTGCGATCGGTGTGGTTCGAGCCGGGATCGAGCGCCTATCTGCGCAGCCTCGATTCGATGCGGCAGACCAGTCTGCCCGCTTTCCAGGCCTCGATGCGCGGCTGGGGCGTGCCGTCGTCGAACCATGTCTATGCCGACATCAGCGGCACCATTGCGTGGGTTCCGGCCGGCTGGACGCCGGTGCGCCCAAACTGGACCGGGCTGCTGCCGGTGCCGGGCGACGGCCGGTATGAATGGTCCGGCATGCTCGACATGGACCTGTTGCCGCGCGTCGTCGACCCACCGACGGGCTTCATCGCGACCGCCAACGAAATGAACCTGCCTGTGGGCTACCCGCACCAGGTCGGCCATGAGTGGGTCGACCGCTCGCGGATCAGCCGGATCGACGAGGTCCTGTCGACGGGAGGCCCGCACTCGGTGGCGGCCGCCTGCGCGCTGCAGACCGACACGCTGTCGGTGCCGGCGCGGCGGATGGGCCGGCTCGTGGCCGCCCTGCCGGAGACGGCACCGACGCGACTGCTCGCAGGGTGGGACCACCATCTCGATGCCGCAAGCGGCCCTGCCGCGCTGTTCGAGGTGTGGTGGAGCCGCCACCTGAAGCCGGCGCTGTTTGCCAGGCTGGTGCCAGACCCGGCGCTGCGGGCGCTGATGGTGCCGGGCGACGTGGACGCGATCCTGGCGGTGCTCGAGGCACCAGACGCGCGGTTCGGATCGAATCCTGCGCAGGACCGGGACGCGCTGCTGGCCACGACCCTGGAGGCGGCCTTTGCAGACTGCATGGCGCGGCTGGGGCAGGACACCAGCGGCTGGGCCTGGGGACGACTGCACCATGCCGCCTTCGAACACCCACTAGCCGGCTTCGCCGGAGCCGGCTTCGCCGGAG
>JBMOJG010000824.1:0-1971 GCA_049316925.1 Alsobacter sp.
GGCCGGCGCGGCTTTTTCACCAGCTGGATCCAGACCACCGCGACCCTCGGCCTGCTGCTGTCGCTGATGGTCATCCTCAGCGTGCGCAGCTTCGTCGGCGAGGCGGCGTTCGCCGCCTGGGGATGGCGCATCCCGTTCCTGCTGTCGATCTTCCTGCTCGCGATCTCGGTGTGGATCCGGTTGCAGATGGAAGAGTCGCCAGCGTTCAAGAAAATGAAGGAGGAAGGCACGCAATCGAAGGCGCCGATCTCCGAGGCGTTCGGGCAGTGGAAGAACGCGAAGTTCGCGCTGCTCGCGCTGTTCGGCCTGACGGCCGGCCAGGCCGTCGTCTGGTACACGGGCCAGTTCTACGCGCTGTTCTTCCTGCAGAGCATCCTGCGCGTCGACATGTTCACCGCCAACGTGCTGATCGCCTGGTCGCTGATCCTCGGCACGGTCGGCTTCGTGATCTTCGGCTCGCTGTCGGACAGGATCGGCCGCAAGCCGATCATCCTCGCCGGCTGCCTGTTGGCGGCGCTGACCTACTTCCCGGTGTTCAAGTTCATCACCGCGACCGCCAACCCGATGCTGTCGGCGGCCCAGCAGGGCACCGTCGTCACGGTTATCGCCGACAAGGACCAGTGCTCGTTCCAGTTCAACCCGACGGGCGTGTCGAAGTTCACCAGCTCGTGCGACATTGCCAAGGCGCTGCTCGCCCGCAGCTCGGTGAACTACTCGGTCAAGGTGGCGCCTGCGGGGACCATGACCAAGATCCAGGTCGGCAACAAGGAGATCGAGGCCTACGACGCCTCCAAGCTCACCGGCGACGCCGCCCGGACGGTGCCGGCGGCCTTCACCAAGTCGGTCAACGACGCGCTCGGCGCGGCGGGCTATCCGGTGGCCGGCGTGGCCAACCCGGGGATCGTCAAGATGTCGGGCTTCTTCGACATCTTCCGCGCCCAGACCTTCGCGCTGGTGGCGGTGCTGACCTATCTGGTGGTGCTGGTGACGATGGTGTACGGGCCGATCGCCGCCGCGCTGGTGGAGCTGTTCCCGACCCGGATCCGCTACACCGCCATGTCGCTGCCCTACCACATCGGCAATGGCTGGTTCGGCGGCCTGATGCCGGCGACGGCCTTCGCCATGATTGCCCAGACCGGGGACATCTTCTTCGGCCTCTGGTACCCGATCGTCATCGCGCTGATGACCTTCGTGATCGGACTGCTGTTCGTGCCCGAGAACAAGGACAAGGACATCTTCGCCACCGAGACCGGTCCGGCGCGCTGACCGGATCCTGACCCCGGCCGGGTGAAGAGCCCGGCCGGGTGCTGGCCCAGTAGGGAAGGGGCCTGTCTAGAAAGGGGCCTGTCGGGCGCAGGTTCTGTCGGGGGAAGCGCCCTCCACGGGGCCTCAGGCGGGAACCGACCTGAGTGCTTCAGGCCGTCCGCCCTGGCGCGTTGTTCTGGGGCATGGTTGTCCGCCCACCGGTGATCTGCTTGGCGGAATGATGCTCAGACCTTGTCGGGGTCTGGCCCCGCCAGGTCTTGACCGGAAAACGCTCCTGAATCAGGGGGACGGCCGCAGCACGGCCGTCTCTCACGCCGTTTGGCTGGCGGGCTGCCGCACCCTTGCCGCCGCGGTGCGACGGGACGCGCGTGGGCTGCGCAGCGGACGCGGCCGTGCGTCAGGAACGAGGCTGGGACAGGGGCGCGCGTCGGGCACCGGGCCGATCACCTGGCGCAGCAGCGCGAGGCCTTCGACATCGGTCTCGAGCGCGGTGGCGTCGAGATGCGGCATGACAGTCTCCCGTCGGGCTCTGGTGGCCCGTCCATCGCGGTGCAGTCGGTGACGCGGAACCACAGGCGGCACTGCTGGCCCTCACACTGGCAACGCCGGCGCTGCCGGCTTGTTCCATGCGGGCCGCCGGTGCGGTGTCCGGACCGCCGAGACCGGCGGACCTTATTATCTTAAGGCTTCGTTAACGCGGCCGAT
>JBMOJG010000825.1:0-1969 GCA_049316925.1 Alsobacter sp.
GTGGCGCCCAGCGCGCCGACGTGATCCTGCCGGGCGCCGCCTACACCGAGAAGAACGGCACCTACATCAACACTGAAGGTCGCGTTCAGCTCGCCTCCCGGGCCGGCTTCCCGCCGGGCGAGGCGCGGGAGGACTGGGCGATCCTGCGCGCCCTGTCGGACGTGCTGGGGAAGACGTTGCCCTTCGATTCGCTGGCGGGGCTTCGCGCGGCGCTCTATGCCAACCACCCCCACATGGCGTTTGTCGACGCGGCGGCGCCGGCTGATCCGGCTGCCGTGGCGAGCCTCGCGGGGCTGGGCGGCACCGTCGACCGGACGCCGTTCCGCCGTGCCGTGACCGACCTCTATCTGACCAACCCGATCGCCCGCGCGTCGGCCGTGATGGCCGAGTGCTCCGCCCTGGCGCAGTCGCGCCTCGCCGTCGCGGCCGAGTAGGAGAGCCCGCCATGGATGCCTCGGCCTGGATCTGGCTCGTTCTCGTCACCGCCTTCAAAAGCCTGGTGATGCTCGCGGCGCTGCTGATCTTCATCGCCTTCATGCTGTATGCCGACCGCAAGGTCTGGGCAGCCGTGCAGTTGCGACGCGGCCCCAACGTGGTTGGGCCCTTCGGTCTGCTGCAGTCCTTCGCCGACCTGCTGAAATTCGTCATCAAGGAGCCGGTGATCCCTGCCGGCGCCGACAAGACCGTGTTCCTGCTGGCCCCGCTCGTCACCACAGTGCTGGCGCTGGCGGCCTGGGCCGTGATCCCGCTGGATGAAGGCTGGGCCATCGCCGACATCAATGTCGGCATCCTCTACATTTTCGCGATCTCGTCGCTCGGCGTGTACGGGATCATCATGGGTGGCTGGGCATCGAACTCGAAATATCCGTTTCTTGGCGCCCTGCGCTCCGCTGCCCAGATGGTCTCCTACGAGGTCTCGATCGGCTTCGTCATCATCACGGTTCTGCTCTGCGTCGGCTCGCTCAATCTGACCGAGATCGTCCAGGCGCAGAACGGCCGCTTCGGCCTGTTCAGCTGGTACTGGCTGCCACTGTTCCCGATGTTTGTGGTGTTCTTCATTTCGGCACTGGCTGAGACGAACCGGCCGCCATTCGACCTGCCCGAGGCCGAATCGGAGCTCGTGGCGGGCTTCATGGTGGAGTATTCCTCCACCCCTTACCTGCTTTTCATGCTCGGCGAATACGTGGCGATCATGACCATGTGCGCGCTGATGACGATCCTGTTCCTCGGTGGATGGCTGCCGCCGTTCGACATTCCGCCCTTCAACTGGATCCCGGGCGTGGTTTGGTTTGTCATCAAGGTCATGGCCGTCTTCTTTATGATCGCGATGGTGAAGGCCTTCGTGCCGCGCTACCGCTACGACCAGCTGATGCGGCTGGGCTGGAAGGTGTTCCTTCCGCTCTCGCTGGCGATGGTGGTGATCGTTGCCAGCGTGCTGCAGTTCGTCGTCGGCCGGTAAGGGTGTGGATGTCTCCGTCCCCGGCCTGATCGGTGCCCTGGTGGGCCTGGCCATCGGCTATGTCGACTACCGCGTGGTCGGCGGGGTGCTGGAGGCGAAACTGCGCAAGCTGGACCGGTCGCAGGGCGCGGCTGAGACGGCAGAGTTCGAGGGCAAGCTCCGCATCCTGCGGATCGTGTTCTTCACCATGACGGTGCTCGCTTTTCCGCTCGTCGGCTACTGGCTCGGCGTGACGGTGGCGGGGCGGATGGGGTGACGCCCGAACGGGCGAACGACGGAACGGATCGGCGCGTGGCGCCGGAGGATGGACGATGAGGCTCGACCAGGCTGCCAAATCGCTGCTGCTCAGGGAGTTCGTCGACGCATTCGTGCTGTCGATGCGGTACTTCTTCAAGCCCAAGGCGACACTGAACTACCCGTTCGAACGCGGCCAGATCTCACCGCGGTTCCGCGGCGAGCATGCGTTGCGGCGCTATCCCAACGGCGAAGAGCGCTGCATTGCCTGCAAGC
>JBMOJG010000826.1:0-1969 GCA_049316925.1 Alsobacter sp.
CTCTAACTTGTAGGTTCCTTCCATTCCATCGCGATTGAATGATAATCTTTCCATCTCCTGTCTTTATTAGCATCATTTGCTCCCAAGCTTTAGTGTTCCGATTGTTGCAGCGACCATTCCTCCAACAGCTCGGAGATCGTGTCTGCATCACTGGCGGCGACCGCCATCAGGCCCAACCCGCGGGCCCGCTCCTGATGCTCGCTGCGATGGTAGATGACGCTCACCGCATCGGCCATCGAAAGGGCGCCGCTGGCCTCGGCGGCGGCCACTTCGCCAACGCTGTGGCCGAGAACACTCGTCGGCACGATGCCGTAGTCGGCAAGTGCGGCGGTGGTGGCGGACTGGACGGCAAAAATCAGCGGCTGAGCCGTCGATGTTTCAGCCAGCTTGTCGGCCAGCTGCGGGTCGTGCAGGCGTTCGACCAGCGACCAGTCCGAATGGGCGGCAAAAAGGGCGTCGACGGCCTGGAACCGCTCGCGGAACACGGCATCCTTGGCGAAGGCATCCCGGCCCATGCCGGCCCATTGCGCACCATTGCCCGCATACACGAAGGTCAGCCCTGCGCCGTCCGGCAGGGCGCGGCTGTGCGCCATTCCGGTTCCCGATGCCCGGCGGGCCGCGGCAAATTCGTCAAGCTTGGCGGCGACGTCGTCGGCATCGGTCAACGGAATGACGAGCCGTTCGGGCATGCGCGAGCGGTGATGCGCCGCCGCGGCGACAACGGTCTCAAGGGACTGATTGCCACTGCGGATCAGGCTCGCAACCAGGCTCGCCTGTCGGCCAAGAACTTCAGCCGACGCCGCGGAGAGAACAAGCATGTCCGGCCTGGCATTCGACCCCGCCTTTGGCGCAATGGGGGTCGGCGCGATCGCCTGAAGGATCACATGGGCGTTCGAGCCGCCGAAGCCGAAGGAAGAGACGCCGGCCAGCATGGCGTCGCCATGCGCCGTGAGGTCCACCTCACCGCGCGCTGGCGCGAGGTTGAGGCCGTCGAAATCGATGTCGGGATTGTCCTTCTCGAGGTGCAGCGTGCGCGGGAGCCGCTTGCGCTCCATCGCCAGGATCGACTTCACGACGCCGGCAAGGCCCGATGCGGGCTCGAGATGGCCGATGTTCGACTTGATCGAGCCGATCGGCAGCGGCTGGCTGCGCTTCAGCCCCAGCGCCTGGCCGATCGCCTGAGCCTCGGCCGGGTCACCGACCCGCGTGCCCGTGCCATGCGCCTCGACGAAGGCCAGATCGTTGGCGTCGATGCCGAAGCCACCATAGACACGCTCCAGCAGGCTGCGCTGGCCGTCGGTTGACGGCAGCGAGATCCCGCTGGTCCGGCCGTCGGAATTCGTTCCGGCAGCGATGAGCCGTGCCCGGGCCGTGCTGTCGACGTGGGGAATCAGGCCTTCGCGGACCAGCACGATGGCGAGCGAGCCCTCCGAGCGCACGTAGCCGTCGCCGTCGGCCGAAAACGGCCGGCACAGGCCGGTCGGCGACAGCATCGAGGCGCGCGAGAAACCGACGAATGACCCCGGCGCGAGCAGCAGATTGACCCCGCCCACAACGGCGATGTCGACCTCTCCCGACTGCAGCGCCTGGAACGCCTGCGTCAGGGCGACCATCGACGACGAGCACGCGGTATCAACGGTGAAGCTCGGCCCGTGCCAGTCAAACACATAGGACAGGCGGTTCGAGATGATCGAGAGCGTGTTGCCGGTCATGAAATGGCGGTCGAGGGAGCCCAGGTCCGCCATGTGCAGATTGCCGTAGTCAAGGCTCGATGCGCCGACATAAACGCCAACGTCGCGACCCGCGAGCATGTTCGCCGGGATGCACGCATCCTCCAGCGCCTCCCAGACCACCTCCATCAGCAGCCGCTGCTGCGGATCGATCTGCTGAGCCTCGCGCGGCGAAATGCCGAAAACCGACGGGTCGAACAGATAGGGTTCGGTGAGATAGCCGCCGTCAAACGTGTAGC
>JBMOJG010000827.1:0-1966 GCA_049316925.1 Alsobacter sp.
GGTGATCGACCGAGCGGCCGACATCCTGCAGGCGACGGCCGCCAAGATCGACGCGATCTCGCATCGGGTCTTCGAGAACAGCACCGATGCCGGCAGCCGCAATGCCGAGTATCAGGAGATCCTGCGCAGCATGGGCCGTCACGGCGACCTGATTTCCAAGATTCGCGAGAGCCTGGTGTCGGTCGAGCGCGTGCTGCTGTTCCTGTCGGCGACCTACCGTTCCGAGCGCGTCTCCAAGGAGCTGCGAGAGGAGGTTCGCTCGACCCTGCGCGACCTGCAGTCGCTGGAGGAGCACGCCACCTTCCAGGCGCAGAAAATCCAGTTCCTGCTCGATGCCACGCTCGGGCTGGTCAACCTCGAGCAGAACAACATCATCAAGCTGTTTTCGGTCATGGCGGTGATCTTCATGCCGCCGACGCTGATCGCGTCGATCTACGGCATGAATTTCAAGAACATGCCTGAGCTCGACACCTGGTGGGGTTATCCGCTCGCCCTGGTGATGATGCTCTGCGCCGCCGTGTTCCCGTACCTGTTCTTCCGCTGGAAAAAGTGGTTGTGATCGTCGCGCCGCTTGCGGCATGCGGCCCCGGCGCGCCAGTCTAGGCCTATGTGCGGCCGCTTTGCCCTCACCTCGACCCCGCAGTCTGTGCGCGCTCTCTTTGGCTATGCCGACGAGCCGGATTTCCCGCCGCGATCCGCCATCGCGCCGACCGAGCCGGTCGGCGTCGTCACCATGCTGGGCGGGGCGCGCCGGTTCATTCTGATGCGCTGGGGCTTCGTGCCCTCATGGGCCAAGGATCCGGGCGAGTTTCCGCTGCTGTTCAATGCCCGTGGCGAGACGCTGGCCGACAAGCCTGCCTTCCGCACCGCGCTGCGCCGCCGACGCTGCATCTTTCCAGCCGACGCCTTCTATGAATGGCGCCGCACGGGCCGCCAGCGCGAGCCCTTCAGGATCGCGCGCCGGGACGGCGCCCCGATGGCGCTGGCCGGCCTGTTTGAGACCTGGTCATCACCCGATGGCGGCGAGATCGACACGGCGGCCATCATCACGACGACAGCCAACGGGACTGTCGCTGCCGTCCACGAGCGGATGCCGGTGATCCTCGCTCCGCACGACATGGCGGTATGGCTCGACTGTGCGGGGGAGGACCCGCGCGCCGCCCTGGCCTTGGTGCGAGCCGCGCCGGACGGCGTTCTCCAGGTCGAGCCCTGCACACCCCAACTGCCGAAGCCGAACCGGGCGCCCCTGCGCCGGGCACCGGCAAGACCGGCGGCCGACGATGCCCAGGGGCGACTGCTGTGAGCGCGAGGGTGCAGGCCGATCCGTCGATGCAGCTGCGCCCCCTCGCCCCGTCCGATATCGCCGAATGTTCCAGGATCTATCTCGAGGCGCGACGCCATGCCTTCGACTGGTGCCCGCCCGAGATGTTCTCGCTGGCGGATTTCCGCGCCGACACGCTTGGCGAGCACGTCACGGTGGCCGAGGCCGCTGGCGGTATCTGCGGATTGGTCTCGGTGATGCCGACCGACGGTTTCATCCACCTGCTGATGGTCGATCCGGTCTGGCACCGGCAGGGCCTCGGCTCGCGGTTGCTGGACCATGCCACCGCGGTGCTGGGCCCGCGCGCCTGGCTGAAGTGCCAGTCCGCCAATCACGGGGCCCTGGCGTTCTACCGGGCAAGGGGGTGGCACGTGACCCCCGGTGGCAGCAATCCCATCGGCCCCTGGAGCTATGTCAGCCGGTCGGGACCGATCAGCGCGTCTGACGGGTGGCGTGGAGAATGAACCCGATCACCTGCGCGACCGCACGGTAGAGATCCTCCGGGATCTCGTCGTCGAGAGGCACCTGCGACAGCGCTTCGGCCAGAAGCGGATCCTCCCGCAGCGGCACGTCGTGCGCCCGCGCCTTCTCGACGATGCGTTCGGCCACCGCGCCACGTCCCTTCGCGGTGACGCGCGGCGCGCC
>JBMOJG010000828.1:0-1963 GCA_049316925.1 Alsobacter sp.
CGATGATGTTGCCGGGGATGACGGCTTCCCCGCCGAACTTCTTCACGCCGAGACGACGGCCGGCCGAGTCACGACCGTTGCGGGATGAACCGCCTGCCTTTTTGTGAGCCATGGAACCGCTCCGTAAACCGTTGGGGGCACTCTACCCCGAAATTGTGTCCGATGCCGCAGATTTCTGCCGGCCGCTCAGTAGTCCTGGCCCGACGCGAGCTCGGCCTGGTCGGCCTTGGCGCGCGGCGGCTTGCCGGCGAGCAGCTCGCCGGCCTGCTCGATCCACTCCTCGCGGACGATGCGGCCGCGCAACGCCAGCTCCTGGTCGAGGCGGGTGACGTCCTCGGGGGTCCAGGCGGCAATCTGCTCCCAGGAGAGGATGCCCGCGGCGCGGAGCTTCTTCTCGATGGTCGGGCCTATACCGGCGATCAGCGACAGGTTCGACGTGTCGCGCGCCGCGGCGCCGGCCGCGCCAATGGCGGCCAGCGGCTGGGCCGCGGGTGCCGCCAGGGCGGCATTGCGGCTCATGTCGGGACGGGCGCCGCCGGTGAGGATCTCGAGGATCCGCACCACGGTGAGGTCCTGGCGATGGCCACGCTTGCGCTTGGAGTTCTGGCGGCGACGCTTCTTGAAGGAGATCACCTTCGGGCCGCGGGCCTGCTCGACGATTTCACCCGCGACGGTGACCCCGGCGACGGTGGGGGTGCCGACCTCGGTCGCGCTATCGCTGACGAGCATGAGAACATGATCGAAGGCGACGACCTCTCCGGCCTGCGCCGGCAGCTTCTCGATGGTGATCACGTCCTGGGCGGCAACCTTGTATTGCTTGCCGCCGGTCTTGATGACTGCGAACATCGTTCTGTCCTCGTGTTCATGCCGGCTCTGCCGCGGGGGCGGCCGGCTTCTTTGCAGTTGTTTCCGGCTTTCGGTGTCCCGCACGCCCAACGGCCGCGCAAAGACGAAACGCGCGGACCTGTGGCCCGCGCGATCCGTTGTCCGTACAGAAGCGCCCCGGTCCTGTCAATGATTGGTCACGCAGCGCCCTCCGCGACGGGCCTGCGACAGCGCGCGCCGCGCTTGTGCAAGCGCCGCCGGAATGCTAATTCGCCTGCCGACCACCCGGGCATGCCCGGGGGCCGTCAGGCCTGACCTCGACCGCGGAGAGGTGGCAGAGTGGTCGAATGCACCGCACTCGAAATGCGGCATAGGGGCAACCCTATCGGGAGTTCGAATCTCCCCCTCTCCGCCAAAAATCATTGAATTTACTGCGTTATTTTGTTTTATGCTGGTTCGGTCGCCAAACGAGACCCCAAACGGGCCGACGTATGGACGCGGACACGAGCAGGCGGGGCTGCGCCTGCGCACGCTCTGTCGGGAGCTGCGCAAGCGTGGTCTCGGCAGTGTCGAATTCCGAGACTGAACAGGCATTTTGGCCGCATGACGCTTGCCGGGCGACGAACCGGAGGAGACCGCGCGAATGAGGGAAGGCTTGTTGGTCCAGAGCGGGCAGGGGTGCCGGCCCGCCGAGGATAGCTGCCTGCCGGAGGCGCCTGGACGAACCATAGCGGGGTGGCCGGCATGAGGCGGCTGAAACTCCTGGGGCAGCGCCTGCTTGTGTTCGGCCTGGGTGTTCTCACGGTCTGGCTGATTGCCTTTGTGTTCTTCGACTTCGCCGACCGCCGCCTGCCGATGGTGGTCGCGCTTGCCGTAACCTACGGCCTTTCGGCCTATGTCATCCTGCCCCGAGCCATTCGGACAGGGCTGCGGATCCTCCACCAGGGTCGCGTGCCCAGCTACACCCTGACCGGTGACGGACTGCCCGGCGATCCCGTGAACCTTGTTCTCATCGGCAGCAGGCAGCAGCTTCGGGCCGCGTTCGAGGCTGCGGGGTGGTCGCAAGCCGATCCGCTGAGCTTTGCCAGCGACTGGCGCATGGCGACGGCCTTCGTGTTGAACCGGTCCTATCCCACGG
>JBMOJG010000829.1:0-1958 GCA_049316925.1 Alsobacter sp.
TAGCCGGTGAGGATGTTGAGCCCGATCGCCGCCAGCGAGAACACCAGCATGGGGATCATGACGCTCGACAGCATGAAGTCGCCGCCGAATACCGGGATCAGCACGAAGGCCGTGAACAGGATGACGCCGAGCCCGATCCTGTCCTGCAGGATCGGGAAGATCGCCATGTCGGCGGCGTAGGTGGTCTTGTACTGGCCGGCTTCGCGGTAGAACACGGGTGCCGCTCCTCAGATCCGCTCGATGATCTTCTCGCCGAACAGGCCCTGCGGCCGGAACAGCAGGAAGAGCAGCGCAATGAAATAGGCGAGCCAGCTCTCGATGCCGCCGCCCACCAGCGGCCCCCAGTAGAACTCGCCGAGCTTCTCGCCGATGCCGATGATCAGGCCGCCGACGATGGCGCCCGGCACCGAGGTGAAACCGCCGAGGATCAGCACCGGCAAGGCCTTGAGGGCGATGGTGGAGAGCGCGAAGGACACGTCGGAACGCGCGCCCCACATGATGCCGGTGACGAGCGCGACGATGCCGGCCGTGAACCAGACGATGACCCAGATCTGGTTGAGCGAGATGCCGACGGAGAGCGCCGCCTTGTGGCTGTCGGCCACGGCGCGCAGGGCGCGGCCGATGCGGGTCTTCTGGAAGAAGAACGCCAGCGCGGCGATCATCAGCGCGGCGATCACCGCGGCGGCGATGTCGATCTTCTGCAGCGAGACGAAGCCGCCGAGGATCTTGAATTCGATGGCGCCCTTGGGGAGGTAGAGCTGCTCGGCAATCATCTGCTTGGGATTGCCGCCGAAGATCAGCTCGCCGAAACCGATGAGGAAATAGGTGATGCCGAACGTGGCCATGAACAGGATGATGTCGGGCTGGTTGACCAGCGGCCGCAGCACCAGCCGCTCGACGGCGACAGCCAGCAGGAACATCACGCCTACGGCAAGGATCAGCGCCAGGTAGGCCGGCACGCCCATCTCGTAGAAGCCGACCAGCGTCAGCGCGGCGAACACCACCATGATGCCCTGGGCGAAGTTGAACACGCCCGAGGCCTTGAAGATCAGCACGAATCCCAGCGCGATCAGGGCGTATAGCACGCCGGAGACCAGCCCTTCCCAGACCGTCTGGACGAGCAGGTCGGGCGCCTCGACCATCTGGCGGAACGGATCGACCAGCACCTTGTCGAGCATGTCGCCCTTGGCGACGACGCCCGACAGGCTGGCGGCTACGAGCAGCACGGCCGCGACCAGCAGGCCGACGAGCGTCCACCCGGCGGCTGAGAGGCGCAGCGGCGGCGGGGTCGCGGTGGCGTCAGTGGCGCTCATGCGCGGTCCTCAATGGGGCACGCCCAGATAGGCGTCGATGACCTTCTGGTCGGCCTTCACCTCGGCCGGCGTGCCGTCGGCGATCTTGCGGCCGTATTCGAGCACGACGACCCGGTCCGACAGGTCCATGACAACGCCCATGTCGTGCTCGATGAGCGCGATGGTGGTGCCGTACTGGTTGTTCACGTCGATGATGAAGCGGGACATGTCCTCCTTCTCCTCGAGGTTCATGCCCGCCATGGGCTCGTCGAGGAGCAGAAGCTCGGGCTCCATGGCCAGCGCCCGCCCGAGCTCGACCCGCTTCTGCAGTCCGTAGGGCAGCTTGCCGACCGGGATCTTGCGGATCGCCTGGATCTCGAGAAAGTCGATGATCTCTTCGACGACCTTGCGGTGGGCGATCTCCTCCGTCATCGCCGGACCATGACGGAACAGCTGCCAGAAGAACGCGCCGCGCATCTTCAGCGTGCGGCCCGCCATGATATTGTCCAGTGTGGTCATGCCCTTGAACAGGGCGACGTTCTGGAAGGTGCGGGCGATGCCCTGCGACGCCGCCACATAGGGCCGCATGCGCTGGCGCGTCTCGCCCTTGAAGGTGATGCGGCCCTGCTGCGGGTGGTAGAAGCCGTTGATGACGTTCAGCATCGA
>JBMOJG010000830.1:0-1946 GCA_049316925.1 Alsobacter sp.
GTAGTATTCGAGGCCCCGTACGACGGAGGGGTCGAGCACGATGCGCCCGTCGCCATAGCCGCCGGCCCGGACCAGCGTGGCGATCTCGGCGAGTTCCGCGACGCCCTCGCCGCCACGCGACGAGCCCGCAACGACCTCGGTGAGGGCCGCGATCGTCGCCCCGGGATCGTCGCGACGCGCGGCCGTGAAGGCCAGCACCCGGTCGATCGCCGCGGCCTCCAGCCCCGCGCCCTTGGTGAAGTCGCCGGACGGATCCATGCGCCCGGGCCCGAGCAGGTCGCGCACGCCCTGCAGCCCGACCTTGTCGAGCTTGTCGATGGCGCGCAGCACGGTGAGGCGGCGGCCCGCGTTCGCATCGCCTGCAAGGCCGATCGCCTCCAGCACCCCGTCCAGCACCTTGCGGTTGTTGATCTTCACCACATAGTCGCCGCGCGCGATGCCGGCCCGCTCCAGCGTGTCGGCCATCAGCATGGCGGCCTCCGCGTCGGCGGCCACCGAGGCGGCCCCGACCGTGTCGGCGTCGAACTGCATGAACTGGCGGAAGCGGCCCGGGCCGGGCTTCTCGTTGCGGAACACCCAGCCGCAGCGGTAGCTGCGATAGGGCTTGGGCAGCGCATCGAAGTTCTCGGCGACATGCCGGGCCAGCGGCGCCGTCAGGTCGTAGCGCAGCGACAGCCACTGGTCGTCGTCGTCCTGGAACGAGAACACGCCCTCGTTCGGCCGGTCGAGGTCCGGCAGGAACTTGCCGAGCGCCTCGGTGTATTCGATGAACGGTGTCTCCACCGCCTCGAAGCCGTAGAGCTCGAACGTCGCCCGGATCGACGCCAGCATGCGCTCCGTCGCCGCAAGGTCGGCCGGGCCACGGTCGGCAAAGCCGCGCGGCAGCCGCGCCTTCACCTTCGGGGTCTCGGGAGTGTCGCTCATGGGGCTCTCCGCGGCGGCGTGTCCGGCAAGGCAGGCGGCGAAACGGCCACAGCGCCCCGCCGGTCGTGCCGGAACCACGCGCGGGGTGGCCGCGTCCTAGCGCAGCCGCCCCGGTGCGGCAAGGCGGAAGGGAAGGGGACCGAGGGTGGGGTCGCCCCGCCAAACGCCGAGGTGATCAGGCCACCGCCCGGATCACCCGGCCGACCTTGTCGATGAGTTCGCCGATCTGGTCGGCGGTGATGATCAGCGGCGGCGACAGCGCGATGGTGTCGCCGGTCACCCGCATCATCACGTCGAATTCGTGGAAGCCGCGGTCCATCGCCTCGAAGGCGCGCTTGCCGACCGCGTCCGGCCGCGATGCCAGGTCGATGCCGGCGACCAGCCCCAGCGTGCGGATGTCGAGCACGTTGGGCAGGCCGCGCAGGCTCATCACCGCCTCTGCCCACGCGCCCTCGATCGCCGCGGTGCGGGCGAACAGGCTCTCGTCGCGGTAGACGTCGAACGTCGCCAGCGCCGCCGCGCAGGCCAGCGGATGCGCCGAGTAGGTGTAGCCGTGGAAGAACTCGATGACGTGCTCGGGGCCCTTCATGAAGGTGTCGTGGATGCCCTTGCGGGCGATCACGCCGCCCATCGGCACGGTGCCGGAGTTCACCCCCTTGGCGAAGGTGATGAGGTCTGGGATGACGCCGAAGCGCTCTGCCGCAAACGGCGTGCCGAGCCGCCCGAAGCCCGAGATCACCTCGTCGAAGATCAGCAGGATGCCGTGCCGGTCGCAGATCTGTCGCAGCCGCTCCAGATACCCCTTGGGCGGCGGCAGCACGCCGGTCGAGCCGGCCATCGGCTCGACGATCACGGCCGCAATGGTCGAGGCATCGTGCAGCTGCACCAGCCGCTCGAGCTCGTCGGCGAGGTGCGCGCCCCACTCGGGCTGGCCGACCGAGAAGGCCTGCTCGGCCCGATTGTAGGTGTGCGACAGATGGTCGACGCCGGTCAGCAGGCCGCCGAACATCTTCCGGTTGTTG
>JBMOJG010000831.1:0-1943 GCA_049316925.1 Alsobacter sp.
CTCCAGCAGGCGCAACCGCACCACGGCGGCCAGCACCTGGGAGGAGACGAAGCCGGCCACCAGATCGAACAGCTCGGCGGCACGGCGGCGGGCGACCGGACGGGTCAGCGGGAAGCCGGCCGCCCAGCGCTGGAAGGCGGGGCTGGCGATGGTGCGGTCGCGCCAGGCATACCAGCGGTCGCGCCAGGACCGCGGCGTGGCGGATGCCCCCAGGGCGTTCAGGCGATCGGCAGGCTGCAGCCGGACGCTCATCTCAGGCCGCGTAAGCCGCGAGTTCCTTGGGCACGAGGCGCTTGGCCTCGCTGCGCACCAGCGCCTCGAGCTCGTCGGCGCGCGGGCAGGCCGGGATCGCCGCGACCGCGCCGGCCACGAGCCCCTGCAGCCGCCGCAGGACTTCCGTCGTGCCGAATTCCGCCACCATGTTGGGCCGGTGATGCGCAGCATCCTGCCCCACGGGCTTGCCGATGTCGGCAGCGTCCGCCACCGCATCGCGCAGGTCGTCGGCCATCTGGTAGGCCTCGCCCAGCCGGTCGCCGAAGTGGCGCCAGGGATTGGGATCGGCCCCCGCCGCGACGGCACCCGCCATGGCGGCGCCGACGAACAGCGAGCCTGTCTTGGCGCGGTGATAGGCGGCGATGTCGACGCGGTCCTCCATCTCCCAGGCCTGCCCGGCGACGATGCCGAGCGGCATGCCGACGGAGCGGGCGACCGTGGTGGTGAGGCGGGCCATCCGGGCCGGGGCGGCGACCGCCTCCATGGCGATGGTCTCGAAGGCGAGGACGATCAGCGCGTCGCCGCAGAGCAGCGCCAGCGGCGCGCCATAGGCGGCATGGACGGACGCCTTGCCGCGGCGGACCGGGGCGTCGTCGAAGCAGGGCATGTCGTCATGCACCAGCGAGGCACAATGCAGCAGTTCGACCGCGGCCGCGGCGGCGTCGGTCACCTCCGGCAGATCGTCGCCGCAGGCAGCCGCCACCGCGTGGCAGAGCCTGGGCCGCACCCAGGCGCCGCCGGGGAAGACCGCGTGGCGCAGTGCAGCGGCCAGGCGCGGCGGGGCGTTGGAGGCGCAGGCGCGGGACAGCGCCTTCTCGAGGGCACTCTCAATGCGCGTCCTGGTGTCCATGGGCAGTCCCCCGCGCCAGATGCTGACCGTCAACACGGCATGTCGAGATCAAATGTCAGTTTTGATTGACAGTCAACGGTGGAAAATTGTCTGATCGCGTCAAGGGAGACACCATGCGCGACCGCGTCATCATTGTCGGGGCGGGCGTCGGCGGGCTGTGTGCCGCGTTGGCGCTGGCGGCGCGCGGCGTCGATGTGACCGTGCTCGAACGGGCGCCGCGCCCCGGCGGCAAGATGCGCGAGGTCATGGTCGGTGGCCGGCCGATCGACGCCGGCCCCACGGTCTTCACCATGCGGTGGGTGTTCGAGGAGCTGATGGCCGAGGCCGGCGCCGACCTCGCCGGCGAGGTCGGGCTGCGCCAGGCCGAGGTGCTGGCCCGGCATGCCTGGACCGCCACCGACCGGCTCGACCTTTTCGCCGATGTGGCGCGCTCGGCAGAGGCCGTGGGCGACTTTGCCGGCGCCGCCGAGGCGGCCCGGTTCCGCGCCTTCTGCGCCCGCGCCGGCGAGGTCTACCGCACGCTCGAGACGCCGTTCCTGCGGGCCGGACGACCCAACGGCCCGGTCGACCGGACATGGCGGGTGGGGCTTGCCGGCCTGCCCCGCCTGCTGCGGCTCAATCCGTTGGCGACGCTGTGGCAGGCGCTGGGGGAGAGCTTCCAGGACAAGCGGCTGCAGCAGCTCTACGGGCGCTACGCGACCTATTGCGGGTCCTCGCCGTTTGCCGCCCCGGCGACGCTGATGCTCGTCGCGCATGTGGAGCAGGACGGCGTCTGGTATGTGGACGGCGGCATGTACCGGCTGGCCGAGGCGCTGGCGCG
>JBMOJG010000832.1:0-1942 GCA_049316925.1 Alsobacter sp.
GGACCTGAAGCCCGTCGACCCGCGCCAGTCGCGCACCGACGTCTCGCTGCTCGACCGGCAGCAAGCCTTCGGCTACACGCAGGAGGACCTCAAGCTGCTGATGTCGCCCATGGCGATCACCGGCCAGGAGGCCGTCGGCTCGATGGGGACCGACACGCCGATCTCGGCGCTGTCGGACAAGTCGAAGCCGCTCTTCACCTATTTCAAGCAGAACTTCGCCCAGGTCACGAACCCGCCGATCGACCCGATCCGCGAGGAACTCGTGATGAGCCTCGTGTCGTTCATCGGCCCGCGGCCCAACATCTTCGACCTCGAGGGCTCCTCCCGTCGCAAGCGGCTCGAGGTGCGCCAGCCGATCCTCACCAACGGCGACCTCGAGAAGATCCGCTGCATCGGCCATTTCGAGGACCGTTTCGACACCAAGACGCTCGACATCACCTATCCGTCCGAGCAGCGCGCCCCCGGTCTCGCCGGCGCGCTGGAGCGCCTGTGCGAACGCGCCGAGGCATCGGTGCATGGCGGCTACAACATCATCGTGCTGTCCGACCGGATGGTCGGGCCGGACCGCATCCCGATCCCGTCCCTGCTGGCCACCGCGGCGGTGCACCACCACCTGATCCGCAAGGGGCTGCGCACCTCGGTCGGCCTCGTCGTCGAGACCGGCGAGCCGCGCGAGGTGCATCATTTCTGCTGCCTGGCCGGCTACGGCGCCGAGGCGATCAACCCCTACCTCGCCTTCGAGACCCTGCTCGCCATGCGCGACGAGATCCCCGAGGAGGTCGACGAGGACGAGATCGTCAAGCGCTACATCAAGTCGGTCGACAAGGGCATCCTCAAGGTCATGTCCAAGATGGGCATCTCGACCTACCAGTCCTATTGCGGCGCGCAGATCTTCGACGCCGTCGGCCTGCGCTCCGACCTGGTCGAGCGTTACTTCTTCGGCACGGCGACGACCATCGAGGGCGTCGGCCTGGAGGAGCTCGCCGAGGAAAACGTTCGCCGCCACCGCGATGCCTTTGGCGACGCGCCGGTCTATCGCACCTCGCTCGATGTCGGCGGCGACTATGCCTACCGCATCCGCGGCGAGGATCATGTCTGGACGCCCGACACCGTCGCCATCCTGCAGCATGCCGTGCGCCTCAACGCCCAGGAGCGCTACAACGAGTATGCGCGCCTCGTGAACGAGCAGGAGACCCGGTTCACGACGATCCGCGGCCTGTTCGAGATCCGCATGGCCAAGGACCGCGGCGCCGAGCCGGTGGCGCTCGACGACGTCGAGCCCGCCGTCTCGATCGTGCGGCGCTTCGCGACGGGCGCGATGTCGTTCGGCTCGATCTCCAAGGAAGCGCACGAGACGCTGGCCGTCGCCATGAACCGGATCGGCGGCAAGTCGAACACCGGCGAGGGCGGCGAGGAGTCGGAACGGTTCGTTCCCCTGCCTGACGGCCGGTCCAAGCGCTCCGCCATCAAGCAGGTGGCCTCGGGCCGGTTCGGCGTCACCGCCGAATACCTGGCCAATGCCGACGTCATGCAGATCAAGATCGCCCAGGGCGCCAAGCCCGGCGAGGGCGGCCAGCTGCCCGGCCACAAGGTTGACGCGGTGATCGCCAAGGTCCGCCACTCGACGCCTGGCGTGGGGCTGATCTCCCCGCCCCCGCACCACGACATCTATTCGATCGAGGACCTGGCGCAGCTGATCTTCGACCTGAAGAACGTCAATCCTTCGGCCGACGTGTCGGTGAAGCTTGTCTCTGAAGTGGGTGTCGGCACGGTCGCGGCAGGCGTTGCCAAGGCGCGCGCCGACCACATCACCATCTCGGGCTTCGAGGGCGGCACGGGCGCGAGCCCGCTGACCTCCCTCAAGCACGCCGGCTCGCCCTGGGAGATGGGCCTCGCCGAGACCCAGCAGACGCTGGTGATGAACCGCTTGCGCGGCCGCGTC
>JBMOJG010000833.1:0-1942 GCA_049316925.1 Alsobacter sp.
CCGGGTCCTTCCAGCCGGTATCGATGAAGCGGCCGGGATCGTCAACGCAGGTCCACAGCGTCGGGCGATGCACCGCCCAGGCGTTGTTCACCGCCATCGTGACGATGCCGCGCTTGTTGAGCGCCGAGAGATCGAGCTGCGTGAGCGACGGCCCCGAGAGGATCAGGAATGCCGAACGCCCGCGATAGAACCCGGCGAGCGACACGGAGTCGAAGTCGGCGGTGTAAAGGCGCAGGCCATCCCGCAGCGGCTTGCGCGCCTTCAGACCGGCCTGGAGCGCCGCAATGTCAGACTGGTTCTCACGCACCGCAGCACCCCCCATCACTTCCGCCCTTGAACCGCCCGACGATGAACCGCCGCTCAGCCCGGGGGTTGATCACGGTGGCGACACGCCCGATGCGGTCGACCCACCAGTCCAGCGGGCGCACCGTCGGGTGCAGACCCTCGCCGGCGACGGTGGTCTTGCTAGGCCGGGTGCAAATCGAGAACACGAAGTGGCCGCGCGGCTTGGCCACGCGGCGCATCTCCGCGAGGACCGCGTCTACGTCCTCAGGCAGCAGATGCTCGAGTGCATCGAAACTCGTGACGACATCCGCGACACCCGCGTGCAGCGCGGTCTTGTGCATCGGGCGCACGAGGTCGGCCTCCGGGAACGCGAAGTCCACGCCGAGTCCATCGATACCGAGGCGGCGCAGATCCCGCACGAGGTCGTTGCGGCCGCATCCGAAGTCCACGACAAACCTCGGCTTGAACTTGTGGATGATCGGGACGGCAAGCTTGCCGTGGTTGGTCGAGCCGTACGTCGAGCCGGGCTTGGCGGCCAGCGCCACGTACTTGGCTCGTTCCTTCTCGCGGCGAGTGTCCAGAGTCGTCGGGGTCGTCGTCATTCGGCACCTCCGATGTAGAGGTTGAACTTGCGGTCCTCGTCGGCGGGGTCGGCGATTTCAATGAGGCTCATGGCCTCGAAGACCCACACCGGCTTGCCCTTGCTGTTGCGCTCGCAGGTGAGCTGCACGCACACGCCCTCGGGGATCGGCACGAGCTTGGGCTTGAGCGACCGCGCAGGCGGGCACTTGGGAAGCACGCCGGGCAACTCGCACACCGGCCCCAGCCCGAGCAGGCCACCGAACCCGGAGCCGGGCTCGGAGTCATTCATGTGGTGGGCCTCGAAGCGGTTGATCGCCAGTCGCGTGGGATCCTCGCCGCCGCCTGCGAGCTGGGACGACAGGCCACCGTCGATGGGCACATACCGGAGATAGGTTTCGCTGCCGGGGTTCCCGTCGATCTGGGCCTCCACCCACGGGTAGCGCCAGCGGTTGCGTTCGGTGGGGATCGCCTGAGCCGCGCCGAGGATCGCCGTCACGCGCCCGGGCGACGGGCGGCCGAGTTCAAGGACCGCCCACTTCTCGCCGGTGCCTTCTTCTTTCCAGAGGATCGGGATGCCGCCCATGGGGGTGCTAGCCAAGACCGTCTCGTCGGCCGCGAGCTCGCAGGTCGTGTCCGTCTCGTTGGTGATGAACACACGCGCCACCGTGACGCCGGTGAGCACGCAGCGCCCCAGCTTGTTGGGCTTGATCGGCTGGAGTGCGACGACAAACGCTGGGCCCGCCGTTTCCTCCGTGGCAATGTCGCCAGTCAGCGGCGTCCGACTCTGGAACGTCCGCTCCTGGTCGTCCTCGCCGGGCTCGACGAGCACGCCGGTGATCGCCAGCGCGTGGTATGGCTCGATCTCTTCGCCGGAGTCGTTGCGCACCAGCACGATGCCGCGCTGTGCCGATTCCATGAGCGGGCCGGCGACGGCTTCGCCGCGACCTTGCCGTCGGCGCAGATCAACCGCCGCATCGACGAACGCGTTGTACGCGCCCGCTGGGAGGCGGAGTGGATCACCGGATCGGACTTTGCGAAGATCGTCAGGCATGGTTGAAGGGACTCAGATCCCCAG
>JBMOJG010000834.1:0-1941 GCA_049316925.1 Alsobacter sp.
GTCAAGCAGGCCGGCCTTACCATCGTGCAGGGCCTGTCGAGCCGCATCATCTACATCCATCTCGACCAGTTCACCGGACCCGACTGGAAGACGCCGGGCGTGAAGGGCGCCGACAAGAACCCCTTCCTCGACAAGCGCGTGCGCCAGGCCTTCTCCAAGGCCATCAATCGCGACGCCATCGTCGAGCGCATCATGGGCGGCGTTGCCGTGGCGGCGGGCGACCTGCTGCCGGTGCCACTGTTCGGCACCTCGAAAGACCTGAAGCCGGAGAAGTACGATCCGGACGGGGCCAAGAAGCTGCTCGCCGAGGCCGGCTATCCCAACGGCTTCGAGCTGGTGCTGGGCTCACCCAACGACCGCTACATCAATGACGAGA
Source organism: Alsobacter sp. (assembly GCA_049316925.1). GTDB lineage: Bacteria > Pseudomonadota > Alphaproteobacteria > Rhizobiales > Beijerinckiaceae > Alsobacter. The sequence continues at coordinate 377 of JBMOJG010000834.1, forward strand.
AGGTGGCGCAGGCCGTGGCGCAGATGCTGACGCGCATCGGCATCAAGACCAGCGTCGACTCGATGACGGCCTCGACCTTCTTCACGCGGCGCAACAAGTTCGAGTTCTCGGCCTATCTGGCGGGCTGGGGCGCCGATACCGGCGAGCTGTCCAACTCGCTGGTGGCGCTGGTGGCGACGTTCGATCCGCAGACCGGGTTCGGCGGGACCAACCGCGGCCGCTACTCCAACAAGGCCATGGACGAGGTCGTGCGCAAGGCGCTCGCCACCATCGACGACAAGGCGCGCGAGGCGCTGCTGCAGCAGGCGGCACGGATGGTGCAGGAGGATGTCGGCATCATCCCGCTGCACTTCGAGGTGACGCCCTGGGCGTTCCGCAAGGGACTTGGCTACGTTCCCCGCGTCGACCAGTACACGCTCGCGTTCGAGGTCACGCCGACCCCGTAAGGCACTTGCCCGGCGGCCGCACGGACGGTCGCCGGGCACAGGAGACCCCATGCTCGTCTATCTCATCCGGCGGCTCGGACAGGCGCTGATCGTCGTCGCCGTGATGGCGACGATCGTGTTCCTGTCGATCTATGCGGCGGGCAACCCGGTCGACATCCTCGCCAACCCCAATGCCGACCCGAAGGAGCTGGCCGAGGTGGCGGCGCGCCTTGGACTCGATCGGCCGCTGTGGGAGCAGTTCGGCCTGTTCGTCTGGAACGCGCTGCACGGCGACCTTGGCCGGTCCTTCGTCTACAATGAGTCCGCCCTCAAGCTGATCGCCCAGCGGATGCCGGCGACGCTGGAGCTGGCGCTGGTAGCGCTGGTGTTCTCGATCCTGATCGGCATCCCGCTCGGCGTCTATGCGGGGCTGCGGCCCGACAGCCTCGCGGGGCGGTCGATCATGTCGGGCTCGATCCTCGGCTTCTCGCTGCCGAATTTCTGGATCGGCCTGATGCTCATCCTGCTGTTCGCCGTGGAGCTGCGCTGGCTGCCCTCAGGCGGGCGGGGCCAGACCGTGGACGTGCTCGGCGTGCCGGTGTCGTTCCTCACCGCCGACGGGCTGCGGCACCTGCTGCTGCCCGCCTTCACGCTGGCGCTCTACAAGGCCGCGCTGGTGATCCGGCTGGCGCGGGCCGGCACGCGCGAGGCCGTGATGCAGGACTATGTGCGGTTTGCCCGCGCCAAGGGCCTCTCGCCGTCGCGCATCGTGCTGGTTCACATCCTCAAGAACATCATGATCCCGATCGTCACCGTGCTGGGCCTCGAGCTCGGCTCGATGATCGCCTTTGCGGTCGTGACCGAGACGGTGTTCGCCTATCCGGGCATGGGCAAGCTGCTGATCGACTCGATCGGCCGGCTCGACCGGCCGATCATCGTCGCCTACCTGATGCTCGTCGTGGTGCTGTTCGTCGTCATCAACTTCATCGTCGACCTGATCTATGCGGCGCTCGATCCCCGGGTGCGGCTGTCGGATGCGCGGTCATGACCCAGGTTCTGCACGATCCGGCCATTGTTGCGCCGCCGGCGCCGGAGCGCGGCGAGAGCCTGTGGCGGCAGCATCTCTCGGACTATTTCGCC
>JBMOJG010000835.1:0-1940 GCA_049316925.1 Alsobacter sp.
ACAAATAGACCAGCACATTCATGCTGCGACCCTCGCGATCCCGGGGACAGCCGCCGGAGCGGCCGGAGCACTCATCGCCGCGCCCCTGGGCAGGCGGGCCCGCAGCGCATTGACAGTCACGATGATGGACGAGCCCGACATCGCCGCGGCCGCGATCAGCGGCGTCACATGACCCATCATCGCCAGCGGAACCGCAATGAGATTGTACACCACCGCGATGGCGAGGTTCTCGCGCATGATGCGGGTCGCCCGCCGCGAGACGGCAAGCGCATCCGCGACCGGCCCCAGCCGCTCGCCCAGGAACAGGCCGTCGGCGGATGCTTGCGCCAGATGCGCGGCCGTGACGGGCGACAGCGACGCGTGCGCCGCCGCCAGCGCAGGAGCGTCGTTCAGGCCGTCGCCGACCATGAGGGTGCGACAGCCCTCGCCTGCCATGCGCTCAAGCGCGGCAATCTTGCCCGCGGGATCGAGACCGGCGCGCGCGTCGGTGATGCCGAGCGTCTCCGCGACCTCGGCCACCGGCCCGGCACGGTCACCCGACAAGATGACGATGCGCAACCCGCGGGCCTTCAGCACCGCCACCACCTCGGCCGCGTCACGGCGCAGCACCTGGTGCATGAGCAGGACGGACACCCGCTCGCCGTGGCGCACGCAGATCACCGTGGAGCGGCTGTCACCGGCCAGGGCAGCCTGCGCGGCATCCTGGGCGTCGCAGAAGGCCGGGCTTCCCAGCCGCACCTCGACACCGTCCACGATGGCGGCAACGCCCTGCCCGGTGGTCTCGCGCACGCCCTCCAGCGGCTGCCGGCCGAGCGCGTCGCGCGCCAGTGCCATCGCCAGCGGATGGCGGCTCGACAGCGCCAGCCGGCGCGCCAGCTCCATCAGGTCCGCCGGCACGGCCGCGACGTTGACGACCCGCGGTTCGGGCGTCGTCAACGTGCCGGTCTTGTCGAACACCACCGTGTCGCAGGCCGCCATGCGCTCGATCGCGTCGGCCGACTGCAGCAGCACGCCGGCGCGAAACAGCGCGCCGGACGCCACCACCTGCGTCGCCGGGACGGCGAGCGCCAGCGCGCACGGGCAGGTGATGATCAGCACGGCGATGGCGGTGATGATCGCGTCATGTGTGCTGGCGCCCGCCAGCATCCAGCCGATGGCCGTGGCCAGCGCCGTCACATGCACGATGGGCGAATAGATCCGCGCCGCCCGGTCGGCGAGGCGAAGATAGCGCGACCGTGCATCCGCCGCCTGGGCGACAAGGCGATTGACCTCGTCCAGCAGCGTCCCCTGACCGGCCGCCGTCACCGCGACGGTGAGCGCGCCGCCCAGATTCACGGTGCCCGCATAGACACGCACGCCCGGGCCGACCGGCTCGTGCGCCGTCTCGCCGGTCACCAGGCTGGCATCGAGTTCGGACAGCCCCTCGGCCACGACGCCGTCGACGGCCATGCGCTCGCCGGGTCGCACCAGGACGTGGTCACCTGGTCGGATCGCCTTGACGGGCACCTCCTGCAGCGTTCCGTCAGCACCGATTCGGGTCGCCGTCTCGCCGCGCAGCGCCATCAGGTTGCCCGCCACGGCGCGCGTCTTGCGGCGCATCACCTGGTCGAGGACTCGACCCAGCAGCAGGAAGAACAGCAGCATCACGGCACTGTCGAAATAGGCATGATGCGCGGAGTGGATCGTCTCGTAGAGCGACATGCCGAGCGCCAGCGTCACGCCCAGCGAGATCGGCACGTCCATCGTCATCGACCGGTTGCGGATCGCCCGGGCGGCGTTGCGGAAGAATGGCTGCCCCGCATAGGCCGCCGCCGGGAGCGCGATCAGCGCCGACAGCCAGTGGAACAGGTCGCGCGTCTCGTCGGTGATGTCGGACACATTGCCCGACCACACCGACACCGACAGCAGCATGATGTTCATGGCGGCAAAGCCCGCCACCG
>JBMOJG010000836.1:0-1938 GCA_049316925.1 Alsobacter sp.
GAGCCGGCGCCGCGGCGCCCGGGCACGCCGCTGTTCAGCGCGCCGCGCTGAGCGGGACGGCGCATCGACCAGCAAGGCCCCGTCAGTTCTGGCTGATCTTCTGCCCCTTGATCACCACGTCGGATGCACCCTTCACTGCGATCTTGCCGGACGTCATGATGTTGATGTCGTGGCCGCGCAGGGTCAGGTCATGGCTTTCGACGAAAAACTTCTTCGACGTCACGCCAATCCGGTCGGACGCGATCGCGTAGCCGCGGGGGGCCTCGACGGAGCTGGACTTTCCGGCACGGAGGGACAGGTCATCTCCGGCCCTGACATGCAGGGACGCCGCCGCCTCGAGGCTGGTACTGGCGGCTGATTTGACGGCCACATTGGTGCCGGCGGTTGCCGTCAGGTCTGTTCCGGCGGTCCAGCGCCCCCGGCCGCCGCAGGTCCAGTCCATGCCGGCGCTAGCGGTCGCCACCAATTCGGTGCCTGCGGTGAACGTCATTCCCGTTCCCGACCGCAGCGCCACCGCGGTACCAGCCGAAACGCCCAGTGATCCGCCGGCCGTGATCTCGGTCACCCCGCCGGAGTTGAGCTCGAGGCGCGCGCCCGCCACGATCTTCAATGCACCGGACGAGACCAGCGTCACGGAGCCACCGCCGGCCACCTGCAGGGCGGCCTCCAGCCGCGCGATCCGCTGCTCGAGGTCCCGGATCCGCTTTTCGGTGTCTTCGTCACCTGCCATGGCCGGTTCTCCCTGTGACCCTGCCGACAGCCTGACCCTTCGCGCGGTCCGCGGCAAGATATCCGCCGGCATCACATCCCGCGGCTGCCAAGCGTGGTGGACGGTGACGGACCGGCCAAGCAGCGCCTATCCTGCAGGGGAACGGTCGTCCGCGGCCGACAACCGCACGGAGAACTGCGCCATGCTGGACCATATCGGCTTCCCGGTTTCCGACTTCGCCGCCTCGCGGGAGTTCTACACCCGCGTCCTGGCGACACTGGGGTACAGCCTCGTGCTCGAGGTCGATGCCGAGACGACCGGCACCGGGCCGCACGCGGGCTTCGGCCGGCCGGGCCGGCCGCAGTTCTGGATCACCGAGGGCGAGCCGATCACCGGCCGGCTGCACGTCGCCTTCATGGCCCGGGACCAGGCTGCGGTCGATGATTTCTACAAGGCCGCCATCGCGTCCGGCGCAAGCGACAACGGGCCGCCCGGGCTGCGGCCGCACTACCATCCCGACTATTACGGGGCGTTCGTGTTCGACCTCGATGGCCACAACATCGAGGCCGTCTGCCACGCGCCGATGCGATGAACGACCCCGCGTCAGGTCACCGGCAGCGGAAACGCCATCGCCGCAGCCGGCATCGCCGCGAGGGTGGCGTACCAGCGCTCCACATTCGGCCGGCTCAGGCGCGCCACCGGCATGTGGAGCCAGCGGTGGACGGGGGGACCAACCGCCAGGTCGGCGATCGTCAGCCGGTCATGTTCGAGAAATTCCCTGCCGGCGAGGTGGGCGTCGAGCAGCGCCAGGGCGGCCTCGGTCTTGACCATCGAGGCCTCGATGGCGGCTGCATCGCGGTTCTCCGGCGGGGTGCGGATCAGGCCCCAGAACGCCGGTCCAAGGGCCGGCGTCAGCACCGTCGTCTGCCAGTCCATCCAGCGGTCGGCAAGGGCGCGCTCGGCTGGGTCCACCGGCCAGATCGTGCCGCTGCCGTGGCGGGCGGCGAGATAGCGAACGATGGCGTTGGATTCCCACAGCACGAAGCCGTCGTCCTCGATGCAGGGTACAAGCCGGTTGGGGTTCAGTGCGCCGTATTCCGGGGTCCCGACGACCCCGAAGGCACCTCCGGCCTCGCGCCGCTCATGGGGAAGACCAAGCGTGCCGACGGCGAACATGACCTTCTGGACGTTGACGGAACTCAGGCGACCCCAGATGACGAGCATGGCAG
>JBMOJG010000837.1:0-1938 GCA_049316925.1 Alsobacter sp.
TGCGGCGATCGAGAGCGACGATACCGGGATGCGGATCGACGTGCCTGCCTTCATGGCCCGTGCGGGCCTGTCGGACTTGATGGCGGCGCCGGCATGACCGTGTTGGTGACGGGGGCATGCGGTTTCGTCGGGTGCCACGTCGTGGAAGCTCTGGCACGCGCCTTCCCGTCGACACAGGTCGTGGCTGCCGATCTCATGACCCCCGGCCCCGTGGCCGTGGCTCTCTTCACGGGCTTGCTGGGCCAGGTCGTGTCCGTATCGGTGGACGTGACCGACCGTGATGCCGTGGCCGATCTCGTCCGGCGGACGAGGCCTCAATCGATTGTCCATGCCGCCGCCATAACGCCGACGCCCGAGCAGGAGCGCGCGGACCCGGTGCGCATCCTCGACATCAACTTGGGCGGGCTCGCGAACGTGCTGCAGCCCGCCGCGACGGTGGCTGGGGCTGCGCCGCGTGGTATTCCTCTCCTCGACCGGCGTCTTCGGTCCGGCGGCCGGGCAAGGGCCGCTCGACGAGGATGCCGACCCGAAACCCGGCATCCTTTATGGCATCGCCAAGCGGTCCGGCGAGGACCTGCTGAGGCGCTGGTCGGAAGTGACAGGCATCGGCGGAGCCAGCCTTCGGCTTGGCTCCATTTTCGGCCGGCATGAGAACCCGACGCCGTATCGCGGCCGGATGAGTGCTGTCGGGCGGTTGCTCGTGGCAGGGGCCGGCGGTCGTGAGGTTGCGGTGTACGGGCGTACGGTCCTGCGCGACTGGCTCGATGGCGACGACCTCGGCGCGGCCATGGCGCGGCTGCTCGCGGCGCCGAAGCTCGGCGCGACGCTCTATCACGTGACGGGCGAGCGCCTGCCCTTCAAGGCGATCGTCACGGCGGCAACGCTTGGCGGGTTGCGCTGCCGCTGGGTGGAGGATCCCACATCGGCGGACGTCGCCCTGCTCGACCAGGATAACCGGCCCGCGACGCCGCCGATCCGCTTCGAGCATGAATTCGGTGCGCTGTGCCGCCGTCCCGTGACCGAGGCCGTGACGGCGATGTCTGCCAGGATCGGAGTGGCCGCATGAGTGCGCTCCTCGAGGTCGAGGACCTGTCGGTCGCCTTTCGCTCGCAGTCCGGGGTCGTGCAGGCCGTCGATGGCGTGTCGTTCTCCGTCGACCGCGGCGAGACGCTCGGCATCGTGGGCGAGTCGGGCTCGGGCAAGTCCGTCACGGCGCTCGCGGCGATGGGCCTTATTGCCGATCCGCCGGGCCGCATCACCGGCGGCCACATCCGCTTCGAGGGACAGGATCTGCGCGCTGCGTCTCCCGAGGCCCTGCGCTCGCTGCGGGGGCACGGGATCGCCATGATCTTCCAGGACCCGATGACCTCGCTGAACCCGGTGCTGACGATCGGACGCCAGCTCACCGAGGTCACTGAGGTGCATCTTGGGCTGTCGCCCGCGCAGTCTCGCCGCCGTGCCCTGGAACTCCTCGATATGGTTGGGATTCCGTCGCCGGAGAGCCGGCTTGACGACTACCCGCACCGCTTCTCCGGGGGCATGCGCCAGCGGGTGATGATCGCCATGGCCATGGCCTGCCGCCCACGTCTCATCATTGCCGACGAGCCCACGACCGCCCTCGACGTCACCATCCAGGCCCAGATCCTGGAGCTGCTGCGGAGCCTGCAGGCCGAGATGGGCATGGCCATGATCCTCATCACGCATGACCTCGGCGTGGTCGCGGGAATGGCCGACCGGGTCTGCGTCATGTATGCGGGCCGCGTCGTCGAGGAGGGGCCCACGGAGGCAATCTTCGACGCTCCCGGCATGCCCTACACCGTCGGCCTCCTGGGGTCGGTCCCCCGCCTCGATCGTCCGGAAGCGCCGAGGCTGGTGCCGATCCCTGGACTGCCACCGGCCGGCTCGCCCGGTCCCGGCTGCTGCAGCTTCGCGCCGCGC
>JBMOJG010000838.1:0-1937 GCA_049316925.1 Alsobacter sp.
CCGACCGTGCCGATGCTGGCGCCGCTGCTGGCGCCGCTGGAGGACGACGACGCGGCGTTCGCGCGGACCAATCTGCTGGCGCTGCGCAACCCGACGGTCGGCAATTTTCTCGACCTCTGCGGCCTGTCGCTGCCGATGCGCACGGACGGGCTGCCGGCGGGGCTGATGCTGATGGCGCCGGCCCTGCAGGATGCCCGGCTGCTCGCCATCGGCCGGGCGGTGGAGGCGCTCTGACGTCACGACAGGGGCGCCAGCCCTCCCTTCCACCGGCCGTGCGGAGCGCGTGCAAGGCGGCGCTGGCTGGGCTAAACCGGGGGCGCAATCGCGGCCGCCCGGCCGCCCATCCGGACAGGCCCGCGGCGCTTCGGCCGGCGGCCCGGATCCGCCAGGAGGAGCCGCCATGTCTCTGAAGCCCGAAACCCGCGAGATGCTCAAGACCGTCAGCACGGCGACGCTGTGCACGGCGCTGTTCAAGCGCGGGCTGCGCAACCAGTTCATCCAGGACGTGCATCCGCTGAACCCGGCCGGCGGCCCGATGGTGGGCGAGGCCTTCACGCTGCGCTACATCCCGGCGCGCGAGGATCTGAACCCGCTGAGCGTGTTCCAGGACCGCGCCCATCCGCAGCGCAAGGCGGTGGAGGACTGCCCGCCCGGCGCCGTGATGGTGATCGACAGCCGCAAGGATGCGCGCGCCGCCTCGGCCGGCTCGATCCTGGTGTCGCGTCTGATGAAGCGCGGCGTCGCCGGCGTGGTGACGGATGGCGGCTTCCGGGATTCGCCGGAGATCGCCCAGCTCGCCATCCCGGCCTACCACCACCGGCCCTCGGCGCCCACCAACCTGACGCTGCACCAGGCGCTGGACATCAATGTGCCGATCGGCTGCGGCGATGTCGCGGTGTGGCCCGGCGACGTGATGGTGGGCGACGGCGAGGGCGTGGTGGTGATCCCGGCCGGCATCGCCGACGCCATCGCGGCGGAGGCGGTGGAGATGACGGCGTTCGAGGATTTCGTCACCGAGCAGGTGCTGGGCGGCCGCTCCATCCTCGGCCTCTACCCGCCGACCGACCCGCAGACGCCGGGCGAGTTCGCCGCCTGGCGGGCGGCAACAGGCCGCTGAGGGCGGAGCGGCCCCTCCTGCAGGGGTGTGCATGGGGTGTCCTGCGCAGGGTAAGTTCTGTGGGGTGAATTCTGCAGGGTGGGACCTGGCGGGCGCGGCCGGCCGGCCTTTGTAACCTGTATTGCTGACCCGCCTTTCTGGAGCGAAATCCGACCTGATTGCATCAGGCCGTCCGCTCCAGCTCTTTGTTTTAGCATCCTCTTTATCTGCCAACCGGTGTCCACTTGGCGGGATGATGCTCTGGCCTGTGTTGCGGACCCGTCCTGCCCTCCTCGGCACAACGCCAGGGAGGCCGAGGCGCTGCGTGAGGCCGGGGGACCGGACCGGGCCGCGAGACTCCCGTTGACTCGCCGGCCACGGGCTGGAATCTATATCGGAACAAAACACGAACGAACTTCTGTCCCAAAACCCCGTGGAGCCATGACTGCTGCCGCGATCCCTGATCCGTTGCCGGACCTGCGCCGCCGTATCGCCGCCATCGGCAGCGATGGCGGGTTGCGGGCGCTCGCCGCCGCGCCGGCTCCGGTGCCGCTCGGCCATGCCGGGGTCGACCGGGCGCTGGGCGGTGGCCTGCTGCGCACCGGCCTGCACGAGCTGCAGCCGGCCGCGCCCGGCGACGCCGGGGCGGCGACCGGCTTCGCGCTGGCCTGCGCGGCGCGCCTCGCCGGGCCGCGGCCCTGGCGGTGGGTGCGCCAGGACCAGGCCGGGCGCGAGTCCGGTGAGCCCTACGGGCCCGGCCTGGCGGCGCTCGGCCTCGCTCCCGAGGCGCTGACCCTGGTGGCGGCGCGCGATGCCACGGGCGTGCTGCGCGCCGCCGAGG
>JBMOJG010000839.1:0-1934 GCA_049316925.1 Alsobacter sp.
GAAGCTCGCCTCGGTGCGCGGCGTGAAGAAGCGCACCCGCAGGTCGTGGTCGTCGCCATCGGGCTTGAGCACGAAGGCCGTGTCGGCGTTGTTCAGTTCGCGCGCGATCGCGAGCATCTCGTCGTCGGCGAGCACGTCGGCGCCGAGCACCACGCCGGCGGGATTACCGGTGAAGCGACGGTCGGTGAAGGCATCGACCTGGAACACGTGGATGCAGCGTGACATCGATCGACCTCGGGCCGCGCGGTGGCAGCGGATTGTAAGGAACCGCGAGGGCGGGCGCACCTGCGTCCGGGCCTTGCAATGGCCGGCCGGCGGCTTACCATGATCGCACCTTGGGGTGGCCCGATGGGGCCTGAGATGCCGGTTTGCCGGCGAACCCGTTGAACCTGATCCGGTTAGTACCGGCGTAGGGAGCAGGTGATGTCCATGTTTCCAGGCCTGCTGGCCGTGGCTGCGTCGGTCGCGGCGTCGGTTCCCGTTCCGTCCGCGGTCGTGGGCGCGCCCGCGCCGGAAACGGTGCTCGAGGAGGTCATCGTCAGCGCGAGCCTGCGCCGCGACCGCCTGGTCGACCTGCCGGCGAGCGTCACGGTCCTCGACGCCGCGACGGTTCGCGCCGCGGGGCTGCAGCACCTGCAGGACCTGCTGCCGCTGGTGCCGAACCTCAACTGGGCCTCGGGCAGTTCGCGGCCGCGCTATTTCCAGCTGCGCGGCATCGGCGAGACCGAGCAGTGGCAGGGCGCGCCGAATCCCTCGGTGGGATTCCTGGTCGACGGCATGGATTTCTCGGGCATCGGCATGCCGGCGACGCTGATCGATCTCGGCCAGGTCGAGGTGCTGCGCGGCCCGCAGGGCACGACCTATGGCGCCAACGCGCTCGCCGGGCTGATCAACCTGCAGACGCGGCGCGCGACCCGCGTGCCCGAGGCGCGGCTCGAGTTCGTCGGCGGCGACTACGACAGCTTCTCGGCGGGCGCGGTGGCCAGCGGGCCGCTCGGCGAGCGCGCCGCGGGGCGCCTGGTCGCGCAGCGGCATCGCAGCGACGGCTTTCGGACCAACCCCGTCCTCGGTCGCGACGACACCAACGGCTTCGACGAGACGACGTTGCGCGGGCGGCTGTCGCTCGAGCTGCTGCCGGCGCTGCAGGTCGACGTCTCGGCGCTGTGGGTCGACCTCGACAACGGCTTCGACGCGTTCGCGGTCGACAACTCGCTGCGCACGGCCTCCGACCAGCCGGGCAAGGATGTGCAGCTGATCTATCTGGCGTTCGCCGATCTGAATCAGGCGCTGCTGGGCAAGAACATCGACGCCATGATGAACTCGGAACCGCAGTCTTCGCAGGCTATCAACAAGGGCTTCGGCACGGAAATCCTCAAGCCATACGACACCCCGATCGGCGAACCTATCCGCACCATGGTGATGACGGAGAAGTTCTACAAAGAGAAGCGTCCGCTGGCCGAGAAGTTCATGCGCTGCTTCGTCGAAGCCACCAAGACCTTTATCGAGCAGCCCGCGCTGGCGGAAAAATATGTGCGCGAGACCGTGTTCAAGGGCCAGATTACCAAGGATGATTTCGATGATGCGATCGGTAATTCGCCGTATTCCTACGACATCACGCCCGAACATATCCAGATTACCACGGATGTGATGTTCAAGACGGGCGTAGGCCGCATGGCCAAACCGCCGGCCGCCAAGGAGTGGGTCAAGACCGACCTGCTGGACGCGGCCAAGAAAAGCGTGGGCGTTAAATAATGGCAGGCGCGGGCCGCAAGGCGGGGCAGGGCTGGCGCCAGTTGGGCGTGGGCCTGATCGTGCCCATCATCGTGATCGCCGTGTGGCAGCTGGCCGCCACCCAGGGCTGGGCCAATCCGCAGATGCTGCCATCGCCGCTGGCAGTGGCCGAGCGCTGGCTAGCCTATTTGCTGCCGGTGCAG
>JBMOJG010000840.1:0-1930 GCA_049316925.1 Alsobacter sp.
CGATCCAGTACTGGCTCTATTCGCGCCAGCCCTGCGGCGATGCGCGCTGCAACGACTGCATGCCGATCAGCACGGCCGAAGGGCGCATGGCGGAGCTGAAGCGCCTGATGGACGAGCTCGCCTCCGAGAGCGAGTATTTCCACACGCCCACCGACTCCAACGCCGGGCGGGCCTGATCGGCCTCGATGCCTGCCTGCCGCCGCACGGGAAATGGGCGGAAGTGCCCGCGGGCGCTTCGTTTGCCGGGCTCGAGAAGGCGATCTCAAGCTATTGTTAAACAATTGGATTTCATCGAGATCTTGGTGGCTTTCGATCTGCCGCGCGTGGCGCGGCGATGCGTGGCGGGCCCGGCATGGCTGGCCGTCGGTCAGCGAAGGCGTCGCGATTGCCGTCCAACGACCCGAACTGTTCCCGGAAGCGGCGCCTGGATTCGCTGCCGGGCAGTTTCGTGCGCGGCAGGCCGATTCAAAAGTTGAAGCTCTGCAAGGCTTTAGGCCCATATTCTCGAAACGAATCCCGCGGCTGCCGAGGCCCCGCGAGGCCTGCGGCGGCTCTCGACGGAATCGGCGGACGGCGCTGACACCGCCCGCCTGCGGATGCCGGCAGCCCGGGCTCAGCCCGTGGTGCCGGAGGGGCCCGCGGCGCTCGCCTGGGCGCTGGTCTGGCCCGCGGCGCGGTGGATCGCGGCGCGGATCCGCTGATAGGTGCCGCAGCGGCACAGGTTGCCGGCCATCGCCTCGTCGATCTGCGCATCGTCCGGCTTCGGCGTCTTCGCCAGCAGCGCCACGGCGGACATGATCTGGCCCGACTGGCAGTAGCCGCACTGGGGCACGTCGATCTCGATCCAGGCCTTCTGCACCGGGTGGCTGCGATCCTTCGAGAGCCCCTCGATCGTGGTCACCGGCTGCTCGCCGATCGCGCTCACCGGGGTGACGCAGGAGCGGATCGGCTCGCCGTTCAGGTGAACCGTGCACGCGCCGCACAGCGCCATGCCGCAGCCGTACTTCGTGCCCGTCAGCCCGATCGTATCGCGCAGCACCCACAGCAGCGGGGTCTCCGGATCGACATCCACCTCGACCGTCTGGCCGTTCACGTTCAGCTTGACCATCGGTGATCCCTCGGGGTCATGGAGGATCGATGCATGAGAACCGGCATCAGGACATCAGACGATACGATGCTCCAGTCGCGCCCCCAATTACAACCCCGACACGCGGGGACGGCGGGCGCGGCCCGCGTACGCGTCAGCGTCGGGTTGCCTCGGACACTTCCGCCAGCAGGTAGAACTTGAAGTCGGTACGGCCCTTCGGGCCGCGCTCCACCGGTAACGGATGCTCGGCGAACCACGCGCGATAGGCCTCGTAGGCGGCCATGTCGCGGAAGTGCAGTTCGGCGATCCGGTAGAGCGGGATGCTCTGCGGGATCTGCATCGTGTTGCCGCTCGCGCTCTCGACCGGCTTGAGGACGGTGTTGTAGACGATCTTGTCGATGTGCGGATTCGCGAGCAGGTCGGGCGTGTGGATCTCCCACAGCCAGCGGTCGTACTCGGCCGGCGTGATGCCCTCGACCAGCGTGTAGCCCACCAGTGCCTTGATCACGCCTGCAGCTCCGGCTTCCAGAGGAACGACGCGGCGCCTTCGCCGAAACCCTCGACCCGCACCTGCGCCGGGCGGATCTTCACGCCGACCAGCTCGGCGACGATGTTCTCGGGCGTGCGCAGCGGCGCCTTGGTCCAGCCGCGCGCGCGGTGCAGCTCGGTCTGGCGCTGGAACACCTCGACCGTGGTCGCGTCGTCGAGGAACTCGGCATCGCCGCGGATGAACACCGCGCGCGGGATCGCGAGGTTCAGGTCGTAGACGTGGGGCGAGTCGTTGCGCGAATCGGGCGCCGGCGCACCGATCCACATGACTTCGGTGCGCGGGTTGCGGCGCCA
>JBMOJG010000841.1:0-1923 GCA_049316925.1 Alsobacter sp.
GGGGCGACGGCCCCTTTCGCCGCGCCGCTGAGCAGGATCGGCGCGAACAAAACAGTCAGCAGCGTCAGCAGCAGCAGCTGGGCCAGCACGCCTCGGCCATCGCCATGGACCAACAGACGGCGATAGCCGGAGGCGAAGCCGAAGCTGGCGTGAAATAAGGAGGCCCCGAGCAGCACCCCGACCCCCGCCAGGGCAGCCAGACGCCAACCATGGCTGGCGGCGGCCACGAGTAGCGCCGACACCAGAGCGATGCTGGCCAGCAGTGGCAGGCGCTGCGGAGCGGGGACGGGCGCGATGACGCTCATCGGAAGCTGATGATCAAGACAACTTTCAGGACAAGCCTCTGGGGCCTCTGGCTCATGGGCCAGCGGACGATACGGCCCCCTACAACGCCTCATGTTTCCCCATGCTGCGGGCCATCGACAGCATCGAGGGCCCGTTTGCCACCGGCGATCGAGCAGACATTGCTGTAGCCAAGATCCAGCAGTTCGGCGGCCGCTAGAGAGCCACGATTCCCGCCGGCGCAGAAACAGACGATCGGCGTCGACTGATCCGGAACCGCGACGACGATCCGTTCCGCTAGTCCATCTAACGGAATGTTGACGGCACCCGCCAGACTGTCTTGGGCTACTTCCCCAGGCTCGCGTACATCAATCAAGGTGGCGTCGGCGGCAAGCCGCTCAGCGAGACCCTCGGGTGCAAGCTGAGGGACGCGTTCTTTGGCCGCGGCAGCCCGTCTCAGAAAGTCCTCATCATGAACCACCATGTCGATCAGCTCCTGAAGCCAACGAAAGGGTCATGATCGCCCAGAGAGGCCATGGCCTGAGTCCTCACAGTCATCAGTTCTGAATGGCCAGAACATCCCGCACGATTGCCCCGAGCTGATCCGTTTCCACCAAAAAGCCATCGTGGCCATGCAGGCTGCGGACCACCCGCAGCGGGCCGGCGCCCGGTGCCAGGGTGGCGATGCGCTGCTGCTGCTCCAGCGGGAAGAGGCGATCGCTGTCGACACCGACCACGGTCAGGGGCTGGCTGATGTGCCTCAGGGCCTCATGGACCCCACCGCGGCCGCGCCCAAGATCGAACAGGCTCATCGCCTGGGTCAGGGCGATGTAGGAATTGGCATCAAAGCGCCGCGCCAGTTTGTCGGCGTGATGATCCAGGTAGGAGGCGATGGCAAAGCGTCCTCCACCCCGACCGTTCTCCCAGCCATAGGGGTTCTCGTGAGCCTGGGGGTTTCTGCCGAAGCGCGTCTCCAGTTCCTGAGGGCTGCGGTAGCTCAGCTGGGCAATCCTGCGGGCCACGCCGAGACCGCGATGGGGCCCCTCGCCATCGGGCAGGTCGTAATAGTCGCCACCTCGAAAGCCCCGATCGTCCCGCCCGGATCGCCAGCGACCATCTGGACCACGACCTTCTTGGTCGCGGCGCTGTAATCGGCGGTGTCGGTCCCGTCGCCTCCATCGAAGAACCCGGCGGCAATGCCTCCGTTCAGCCGGTCGTCACCCGCCCCGCCCAGCACCACGAGCGCAAGCCCCCGGCTGGTGATCACATCGTTGCCGCCCCCGGCATCGAGCGTCTGCGGCAGGCCCGAGGCGGCCAGATCGATCCTGTCGGCAAAGTCGGTCAGGCCCAGGTACTGCAGCACCTCGACATTCTTGATCTTGCCACCGCCGAAGATCGGTGCCGCCCCCGCCAGCATCCCTTCAGTCGAAAGCGACACTGCAGCCCCGGCACCGGCCAGCGAGAGCCGCAGCGTATCCGTGCCGTCCCCGCCATCGACATCATCGCCGATCCCCGCCGCAATCAGGTCGGCCCCGCCGCCTGCCGACACGGTATCGTGCTCGCCCCCGGTATCGTCATAGATGGGTTGCAGGATCAGGTCGGGCTGGGGTTGCAGGCGCGCCAGTTCCAGCCCCTTCTGTC